>DATJTM010000089.1:0-6435 GCA_035503395.1 Luteitalea sp. | reverse complement strand
CCCCCCCCCCCACGAAGAACCGCAAGCACATCGGCATGCGCGTGAAATCGGTTCCGCGCAATGGTCGTCGCCCGTTGCTCTGTTAGCCGCTCGGCACCGCATGCAGCGCGACTGTTGACGAAACGCCGAGGATGCGGGAGTGTACAGCCGTCACCACCGTGCCGATGCCTGCCTCTACCCCGCCCGCTCCTGTTGACGGCCTGCCGTCGCTGGCCGGCCTGTGCACGATCGCGCAAGCGACGGTGCCCGGGCTCAGCGTCGAGGCCACCGTCACGCGACTCAAGCGCCTGCATGGCGTGGCGCGCGGCGCCCACCGGGCGCTGGTGGCGCGCCTCACGTCCGAGCCGCAGTACGAGCTGAAGATGCTCTTCAGCCACCACGCGTGGCTGCTCGCCGAGTTCGTCGCGGCGACCAGGACGCGCGTCGGCGAAATGCGTGAGCCGCCGCTCGGCCTGGACGACCCGCTGCCAGCGGCGCTGCAACTCGCGATCGACGAGGTGGCCGCCTCGCCCGATGGCGCGCACCTGTGTGCCGGCCTGTACACGGTGCTCCTGCCGGCGCTCGACGATGGGTGTGCTGCTCTGCATGCGGCGGCACATCCGCTGGCTGATGCGCCGACCCGCCACCTGCTGCGCCACGCCCGACTCGACCTCGCCGATGTGCTGCAGTCGGGCCAGCAGGCCGCAACCGCGATGGCGGTCGTCCAGGAGCCGTCCACGGCATGGCTCGAGATGTTGCGGATCGCACTGGCGGCCGCGCATGGTCTCGATGGCACGGTGCCCGAGGCGCCCGACGCCCCATCGGCGCGCTTCTCCGCCGTCTCCCCCCGGTACGACGGGGTGCCACAGCGCGACGCGCGCTTCGCCGATCCCTACAACATGGCGGTGAATGCGGAAGCGTTCATCTACGACACGGCGCTGCCGCCCGAGCCGAAGCTGCTGATGCTCGCCTACAAGCGGTTGCGCGAGATCGACGTCCCCGAGATGATGGCCAGCATCATCGTCGAGACGCCGGGCAAGCCGTGGGGCTACGTCCGCGACATGACGCGCCAGCTGTGGGACGAGGCGCGGCACGCGATGATGGGCGAGGCGCTGTTCGCGTCGCTGGGCGTCGACTGGCCGACGCTGGTGCGCGTCAACTTCACGTGGTCGCTGGGACTGAACACGCAGCTGACCGCGCTCGAACGGCACGCCGTCCTCTACTTCATCGAGCAGGGCCTGATGCCGCGGCATGGCAAGCGCTACGAATGGGAAGTGGCGCAGGCGGCCGGATCGCCGCTCGCGATCACGTTCCAGGACTACGACTGGGCCGACGAAGTGCTGCACGCACGCATCGGCAAGCAGTGGTACGTCGGCGCGATGAAGAGCCAGGCCGAAGCCCTGCGCCACGGCGATCGCTGCTGGTCCAACGTGCTGATGGACTGGAGCGCGTGGCAGCGCGATGGCCTGACCGCACACGAGAACTGGTGGCCGGCGCTCTATGCCGACGCGTGCGCTCGCCTCGGCTGGACGCCTCATGCCGGCGCGGCGGCTTTCGACACGTCCTACGCCCAACAACGCGCCGACCTGAAGTCGGTGACCCATTCAGGGTGACGAACCGATATGCGTGAGACCCTCGCCGAGTTCTTCGGCACGACCATCCTGATCACGTTCGGGCTCGGCGTGGTTGCGCAGACCGTCCTCAGCAGCAATGGCGCCGGCAGTCCCCTCGGCATTCACCTGTGCTGGGGCCTGGCCGTCATCCTCGGTGTCTATGCGTCGGCCGGCGTGAGCGGCGCGCACCTCAATCCCGCCGTCACGCTGGCCCTCGCCGTACGACGCGGCTTCCCCTGGCGTCGCGTCGGCCCCTACGTCGTCGCCCAGATGCTCGGCGCGTTCGTCGGCGCCGCGATCGTGTACCTCACCTATCGCGAGGCCTTCACGGCGTTCGACGGCGGGCTTCGGCAGATCGCCGGCGCGCAGGGCACGGCCGGGATCTTCGCCACCTACCCGGCGCCGTACCTGTCGATCCTCGGCGGCTTCATCGATCAGGTCGTCGGGACCGCGCTGCTCGTGGCGATGGTCTTCGCGCTGAGCGACGAGCGCAACGCCCCGCCGGCAGCCTCGCTCACGCCGGTGCTCGTCGGCGTCACCGTGATGGCGATCGGCATGGGCTTTGGCGCCAATGCCGGCTATGCGATCAATCCCGCCCGCGACCTCGGTCCGCGGCTGTTCACGGCCATCGCCGGCTGGGGCGGCGGCGTCTTCACCGCCGGCAACGGCTGGTGGTGGGTGCCGATCGTCGCGCCCTGCGTCGGCGCCGTCCTCGGCGGGTACGCCTACGATCTGTGCGTGCGCGACCGCCACCCCGCCCAGACCAACCGCATCGCCGATCCCGTCCAGCGCGTCGAGAAGAAGAGCCGCGCGTAGGCCAGTGCAAGAACCGGGTACCGGGAACCGGGTACCGGGTACCGGGTACCGGGTTCCGGGTTCCGGGTTCCGGGTTCCGGGTTCCGGGTTCCGGGTACAGGTAGCCTGTAGGCCGAAGCCCGTAGGCCGAGAAGACAGTAAGGACGGCTCCCCGAGCCGCCCATGAAACGGCGCCGGCCGTCGAGGCCGGCGGCGATCGCGAAGGCCGACGGCCGACCGACGAAGGCCGTCCAGGAGATCCATGAAATACGTTCTCGCCCTCGACCAGGGCACCACCTCGAGCCGCGCCATCGTCTTCGGTCGCGACGGCCGCGTCGTCGCTCAGGCGCAACAGGAGTTCCCGCAGATCTTTCCGGGACCGGCGCTCGTGGAGCACGACCCGGAAGCGATCTGGTCGTCGCAGCTCAGCGTCGCCCGTGACGCGATCGCCAAGGCTGGCGCCACGGCCGCCGACATCGCCGCGATCGGCATCGCCAATCAGCGCGAAACGACGGTGCTGTGGGAGAAGGCTACCGGCACGCCGGTCGCCAACGCGATCGTCTGGCAGAGCCGCGTGAGCGCCGGCATCTGCGATCGGCTCAAGCAGCAGGGGCACGAGCCGCTGATTCGCGAGAAGACCGGCCTCGTCGTCGATGCCTACTTCTCCGGCACCAAGGTCAAGCACCTGCTCGACGAGCACGACGGCCTGCGGGCGCGCGCCGCGCGCGGTGAGGTGCTCTTCGGCACCATCGAGACCTTCCTGCTGTGGCGTCTGTCGGGCGGTGCACTGCATGTGACCGACGTGAGCAACGCGTCGCGCACGCTGCTGTTCAACATCCACACGCTGGACTGGGACGACGAGCTGCTCGCGTTGATGGACGTGCCACGAGCGATGCTGCCGGAGATCCGCAGCAACAGCGAGGTCTACGGCCACACGACGCCGGAGTTGTTCGGCGCGCCGATTCCGCTGGCTGGGGCGGTGGGCGATCAGCAGGCGGCGTTGTTCGGCCAGGCCTGCTTCGAGCCCGGCAGCGCCAAGAACACGTACGGCACCGGCTGCTTCCTGCTGATGAACACCGGCACGACGCCGGCGCCCTCGAAGCACGGCCTGCTGACGACGGTCGGCTGGAAGCGTGGAAGCGAGACGACCTACGCGCTCGAGGGTGCGGTGTTCATCGCCGGCGCCGTCGTGCAATGGCTGCGCGACGGATTGAAGCTGATTCCGACGTCGGCCGACGTCGAGCGGCTGATGCTGGAGTCCACCGATGCCGACGGCGTGCTGCTGGTGCCCGCCTTCGTCGGCCTCGGCGCACCGTACTGGGATCAGTACGCACGCGGGCTGATCATCGGGCTGACGCGTAACACGACGGCGTCGCATCTGGCGCGCGCGGCCGTCGAGTCGATGGCCTATCAGACGCGCGACGTGCTCGAGGCGATGCAGCAGGACTCCGGCATCACGCTCTCGAGCCTGAAAGTCGATGGTGGCGCCACCGTCAACCCGCACCTCCTCCACTTCCAGGCGGATCTGCTCGGCGTGCCCGTGCGTCGTCCCGCCGTCGGCGAAACGACGGCGCTGGGTGCCGCGTGCCTGGCCGGCCTCGCCGTCGGCTACTGGAACGACCTCGAAGACGTGCGTCGCAATTGGGCGCTCGATCGCGAGTTCGCGCCCACCTCGGACGCGCACGAGCGCGATACGAGGTATCGACGCTGGCAGCGGGCCGTGGAGCGGTCGCGAGACTGGGCACGCGAGGAGTAGCGCTCCGCTACACCTGCACGCGCAAAGCGATACGCGCCCCACAGGTGTGTGCAGGTCTCGATTGACTGCAGATCACTGCAGAGACGCAGCTTAGTCGGCGGTAGGCTTCGGCGGGCCGCCGACGACTGCCGCCAACACTCTCGGCACGCTGCTTGAATTGGCTGCCGGCATGTCGGCCATGCTTGCAGGCAAGGATCTGGTCTGCTTCTCGTCACAGCGCTGGCACTTCGTGTGGCAACGGTCGCAGCAGCTCCTGAGCCGCGCGGCGCGCGATCGACGTGTCTGGTTCGTCGAGGATCCGATCGAGAGTGACGAGACCGAGGCACGTCTCGAAGTCATCACCCTCGGCGACCGGTTGTCGCTCGTGGTCCCGCACGTGCCGGCGTCGTGGCCGGCGCAGGCGCGATGCCTCGCCCAGCGCGACCTGTTGACGGACCTGTGGCGAGCCCGCCGGTTCGACCAGCCGGTGCTGTGGTACACGACGCCCGCCGCGCTGTCCTACTCGCGCACGCTGGCAACCGGGTGCGTGGTGTACGACTGCACCGACGCCCCCTCCTTGCGAGCCGAGGTGCCGGCCTCGCTGACCAAGCTCGACACCGAAATGCTCGACCGCGCCGACCTCGTGTTCACGGGCGGCGTCGCGCTGTTCGAGGCGCTCAAACATCGCCACAAGGCCGTCCATGCGTTCCCCGGTAGCGTCGACACGACGCACTTCGCGACCGCGCGGACGGGGCTGCCGGTACCGCCCGATCAGGCCATGCTCGGTGGACCGATCGTCGGCATGGTCGGCGTGCTCGACGATCGGCTCGACGCGCAGTTGCTCGCGAGTGTCGCCACGGCCCGCCCCGAACTGCAGTTCGTACTGCTCGGGCCGCTGGCGCGGAGTGAGGCGAGCCTGCCCGTGGCACGCAACATCCACTACATCGGACACAAGAGCTACGAGCAATTGCCGTCGTATCTCGCGGGATGGCACGTCGCGATGCTGCCATTCGCGCACAACGACGCCACGCGGTACATCAGCCCGACCAGCGTGCCCGAGTACCTCGCCGCCGGCCGTCCCGTCGTCGCGACGTCGATCACGGATGTGGTGCGACCGTATGGTGTCCAGCGCCTCGTGCGCATTGCCGACGATCCGGCCGCATTCGCGCAGGCCATCGACCACGCGCTCGCCGACGGTCAGGGCCGCCAGGCGCGCGCCGACGCGTTCCTGGCCCACCTGTCGTGGGACCGCACCTGGCAGGACATGCACGCGCTGATCGCGTCCAGTGCGCGTCGCCCTCGCCCCGCCGCGCAGGGTCGGGCAGTTTCGCGCGCTCCGGTCGGCACGGTCGCCGCCCGCACATTCACATCGTAGTTGGTGGGTTGGCGCATTACACGGACGGCTCGGCGAGCCGTCCCTACCGGATTCCGTCGCGCGTGCGATCGAAGGCCGACGGCCGAATGACGAAGGCCGGACGTGATGGGCCGGGCTGGGACAGCCGGCCCTACCCTGCTTTGACTTCTGACTTCCGATTGTGATGACGTGCGGGGATGCCGGGACGTCCTCCCCGCACTCGCGAAGCGTGGCGGCGGTGCGCGGCCGGCCTGGTCATCCTCCTGGCCGCTGGCGTCGGCCTCGGCGACGATCTGCGCGGAACGATGAATCCGCGTCGCGGGGCCCGCGCTCTGCTCTTCGATCTCCCGCATCTCGGAAGTACGACAGTCCAGGTCCCGCGTGCAGCCGCCACCGGCGTCGTGCTCCTCATGCACCGCGGCGGCACGCACACTGAGCTCGCCGCGATCAGCGCCGGCATTCCTTGGCACGTCCTGCTCGTCGATGTCGACGTGCAACGCCTGCGCGCCGATGCCTCGGCGACATGCACCGAGGCCGCCGCGACGGTCGAAGACATCTCGCGCCGCGCGCAACGCGACGCCGGTCTCACCGCCTATCAGCGTCCCGTCATCGTCGCGACGACCGGTGCCCTTCCGCGCGCCACAGCGGCCATCGCAGGTTCCATGACGACGGCGCTACCAGCGGCGGTCGCCGTCGGCGGCATCGCCGGGGATCGCACGGATGCTTGCGGTCATGCCAACGACCGTTCACGCGGCCCCGACACTGCCGCGGCGCGGTGGGGTTTCGCGTCATCGGCGCACACGCTCGCCTCGCCTCTCGAAACGGCCTTGCGCGCAGCCGCCACCGAACCACGCCGGGAGACGACGCCCGTCCAGCGCTGGCTCCGGCATTTCGATCTGCCGCTGACGGCGGCGTGGTCGTCGAGTCCGCGCGCGATGCTGGTGCTGCTGTCGCCCGCC
>DATJTM010000088.1:0-9378 GCA_035503395.1 Luteitalea sp. | reverse complement strand
GGCGGTCACGACCGCGAAGACCACGAGGGCGACGATGGCCGCGCCACTGCCTGCCACCCCCCACCGGTGCCGCGCGGCGAACTTCGTGGCGCGGTAAGTCCATTCGTCGGGCCGCGCCAGCACCGGCTGTCCGGACAGATGCCGCTCGACGTCGTCGACGAGACGATCGACGGTGGGGTAACGGCGTGACGGTTCGAACGCCATCGCCTTCAGTGCAATCGTGTCGAGATCGCCGGCGAGTTGGCGCCGCAGCCGCGCCGGTGTCGTCTGGCGTGCGTCGGCAATCACCTGCCAATCGTCGGTGGTGGGGGCCGGTGTCGCCACGGCCCGCCGTCGCGGCCGGCGTCCGACCGCGGTGCTGGGGCGCTCGGGCGACGTGTTGCGCAGCACGTGCTGCACGTCATCGCGCGTGCCGGTCGTGAAGCGGCGAGGCTTGCGGCCCGCCAGCAACTCGTACAGCACGATGCCGAGGGCGTAGACGTCGGCGCGTGTATCGACGTCGGCCTCGACGACGCCGGCCTGTTCGGGGCTCATGTACTCGGGCGTGCCGACGTATTGCCCCTCGCGGGTCAGCAGCAGCTCGCCCTCCGCCGCGTCACCCTCCAGCGCCTTGGCGATCCCGAAGTCGATCACTTTCGGCGCGGCGCTGCCTTCCTCGGTGGTGACCAGGATGTTCGACGGCTTGAGGTCGCGGTGGACGATGCCCTTCTGGTGGGCGTGCTGCACGGCCCGACAGGCCGCCACGAACAGGCGCAGCCGATCGGGGACGGGCAGTCGCTGGCGGTCGCAGAACTCGGTGATGGGGGCGCCCGTCACCAGCTCCATCGCGAAGTAGGGGCGGCCATCGTCGGTGGCACCGGCCGCGAGCACGCGCGCGATGCCGGAATGGTTCATCCGCGCCAGGGCAAGCCGCTCGGCCTCGAAGCGGGCGATGAGACGGTCGGTGTCGAGGCCGCGTCGAATGACCTTGAGGGCCACATCACGGCGCAGCGGTTCGTGCTGCTCGGCCCGATAGACAACGCCCATCCCGCCGCTGCCGAGCACGCCGACGATCGTGTAGTCGCCGATGCGCCGCGGCGAGCCCTCGCCCCACCCCTGGACGAGGCCCGCCGCCGTGTCGTCGTTCGTCGACAGCAGGGCGGGCACGGTGGGGAAGGAGCGACCGTCACTCATCTCGACGGTACAAACTGCCGGAACGCGCTCGACGTTGCAAGCCCCATCCTCGACGACGAACGACGAACGACGAACCCAGATGGCGAGCGCCAGTCCCGGTGTAGCCGTCGGACTTTGTCCGACGGTCAGCGAAGTCCGTCCGACGACAGCACGGCCTACTGCTCGAATCGGACCGTGACGGTCATCAACACGGATACCGGCGTGCCGTTCAGGAGTGTGGGCGCATACGTCCACTGCCGTACCGCGTCGATCGCGGCCTGATCGAGCAGGGGCACCGACCGCAGCACTTTGACGTCGCTCACGGCGCCGGTGGGCGAGAGGACGGCCTCGAGGATCACCGTGCCGGTGACGCGCGCCTGCTGCGCAATCTGCGGATAGAGCGGCGCCACGTGCCGGAGCTTGCGCGGCGCCTGGATCTGGCCGCCCACGCGGACGGTCTTCGGTGTGGGCGTCGGCACCGGCGGCGGTGGCGGCGTGAGCACGCCGTCCGAGCGCTGGCCGAATACGGCGCCCGTCACGCCGTCGAGGCCGCCCTGGACACCTGCCGCCGTCGGCATCGAGGGGGCCTCACCCTCGGCGATCCCGGTCGGCGCGGTGATCGGCGCCGCGGCGCTCGCGACGGAGGGTGCGGCCGCCGGTGTCGAGGTCGCCGCCGCCGTGGTCGCCTTCGTCGCCGCTGGTGCCGCCGCTTCGGGAATTCTCTGGTAAGCGGTCGCCTTCACGAAGGCCGTGATGCGGGTGGACGGCGCTGGCAGCTCGACGCTGCCGAACAGCGGGACGACGACGATGGCGACGAGGACGACGACGTGCGCCGCCAGCGAGACGAGCACGGTGCTGCGCGACGCGCCGCCGGCGGCAGTCACGGGCGCATCAGGACGAGCGGGATCGACGAGAGACATGGGACCTCCTCCAGCCCTTGCGGGCGTTCGGGCCCCGCGCCGTCACCGGTGCGGGGAACGTGAGTGAAGAGGCCTCGTTGCAGGAATAGACACCGGTGCAACAAAAACGGCGCGCCCCGTGAGGGACGCGCCGTTCGTTCATCGAAATGCGAATGCGAAATGCGGGAATGTCGAAGGCCCAAGGCCCAAGGCCGGCGACGGCGCCTCGACGAGGCGCCCGTCCCTATGCTTTCTGTCCCTGCTCTTCCTGCAACAGCGCCTTGCGGCTCAGGCGAATCTTGCCCGACGGATCGACGTTGAGCACCTTCACCAGGAGCTGCTCGCCTTCCTTGAGCTCGTCGCGCACGTCCTTGACGCGGTGCAGGGCGATCTCCGAGACGTGCAGGAGGCCATCGACGCCCGGCATGATCTCGACGAACGCGCCGAAGTCGGCGATGCGCTGCACCTTGCCCATGTAGGTCTTGCCGACCTCGGGCGTCGCGGTGAGCTCCTGGATGATGGCCAGCGCGCGGGCCGCCGACTGTTCGTCGTTGCTCGCCACGTTGATCCGGCCATCGTCCTCGACGTCGATCTTGACGCCGGTGCGGTCGATGATGCTGCGGATCATCTTGCCGCCCGGTCCGATGACGTCGCGGATCTTGTCGACCGGAATCTTGATCGACACGATGCGCGGCGCGTACTGCGAGGTCTGGGCGCGCGGCGCCGAGATCGATTCGGCCATCTTGCCGAGGATCTCGAGACGGCCCTTCAGCGCCTGGGCGAGGGCCTGACGCATGATCTCCATCGTGATGCCGGAGACCTTGATGTCCATCTGCAGGGCGGTGATGCCCTGCGCGGTGCCGGCGACCTTGAAGTCCATGTCGCCGTAGTGGTCCTCGGCGCCGGCGATGTCGGTCAGCACCGCGAACTTGCCGGTGCCTTCGTCCATGACCAGGCCCATCGCGACGCCGGCCACCGGGGCGCGCAGCGGCACGCCGGCGTCCATCATCGACATCGAGCCGCCGCAGACGCTGGCCATCGACGAGGAGCCGTTGCTCTCGAGGATGTCCGACACCACGCGCACGGTGTAGGGGAACTGCGCCTCGGTCGGAATCACCGGGGCGAGGGCACGCTCGGCGAGGGCGCCGTGGCCGATCTCGCGACGGCCCGGGCCGGTGAAGCGACCCACTTCACCGACCGAGAACGGCGGGAAGTTGTAGTGCAGCATGAAGCGCTTGTGCGACTCGCCCTCGATCGTCTCGATGCGCTGCTGGTCGTCGGCGGTGCCGAGCGTGGCGGTGACGAGTGCCTGCGTCTCGCCGCGCGTGAACACGGCCGAACCGTGCGTGCGGGGCAGGACGGACACTTCGGTCCAGATCGGACGGATCTCGTCGAACGCGCGTCCGTCGAGGCGCTTGCCGCGCTCGAGGGCCTCGTCGCGCATGACCTTTTCCTTCAGGCCCTTGACGACCTTCTTGGCGTCGGCGCGCTTCTCGGCCTCGTCCTCCGGATAGGAGGCGATGAGGTCGGCGATCACCTGGTCGACCTTGCCGTAGTTCTCGAGCTTGTCCTTGATCCGCATCGCGTCGGCGAGCGGCCCGTAGACCTTGCCCTCGACCTCGCTGGCGAAGTCGGCGTTGATCGCCTTGGCGGCGAGCGTCAGCTTCTTGCGGCCGGCGGCCTTGGCGAGGTCGTCGATGGTCGCGACGATCTGCTTGATCGCGGCGTGGCCCGCGTCGAGCGCGCCCACCATCGTTTCTTCGGAGACTTCCTGCGCGCCGGCTTCGACCATCATGATCGCGTCGGCACTGCCGGCGATGATGAGGTCGAGCGTGCTGGCCTTGCGCTGCGCGAACGTCGGGTTGATGACGTAGGCGCCATCGACATGCCCGACGCGGACGCCGGCGATCGTCTTCTGGAACGGAATCTCGGCGAGCGCGAGGGCCGCACCCGCACCGGTCACGGCGAGGACGTCGGAGTCGTAGTCGGTGTCGGCCGAAATGACGAGCGCGATGACCTGCGTCTCGAAGGCCCAGCCGGCCGGGAACAGCGGACGGATCGGACGATCGATCAGGCGGCTGGTCAGCACTTCCTTCTCGGTCGGCTTGCCTTCGCGCTTGAAGAAGCCACCAGGTATGCGGCCCGACGCATACGTGAACTCGCGGTAGTCGACGGTGAGCGGCAGGAAGTCGATGCCGACCCGTGGCGACGATGCGTGGCAGGCGGAGACGAGGACGACCGTGTCGCCCATCCGGACGAGAACGGAGCCGTCGGCCTGCTTGGCGAGCTTGCCGGTTTCGAACGAAAGAGCCCGGTTACCGAGCTCGAGACTGCGTGTGTGCATGGGATGCCCTGTCATGGTCAGTGCCAGGGACCCTGTCTGCCCTGGCGGTGTGCGATGTCCGAGCCTGGCAACGCGTGAGGCCGCGCGGCGGGTGCCCGCCGGGCCTGCGATGCGTGCCGGTCGGTGCGGAAAACACGGAAGGGACGGCCGCTGGTGCCGTCCCTTCGCCGTGCCGCTACTTCCGGATGCCGAGACGCTTGATGAGCTGCGCGTACCGGTCGGTGTTCTTGGCCTTCACGTAGTCGAGCAGCCGGCGCCGCTGACCCACGAGCTTGAGCAGACCGCGACGCGAGTGGTGATCCTTCGCATGCGTCTTGAAGTGCTCGGTCAGGTAGGTGATGCGCTCGCTCAGGATGGCCACCTGCACTTCCGGGGAACCGGTGTCGGAATCGTGCTGGCGGTAGTCTTCGATCAGGTTGGTCTTGCGGTCCTTCGTCAATGCCACGGTGTTGCCTCCGCGATCGGCCCAGTCAGTCCCCACCCGGGGCACCGGTCCGTCGTCGTGTCGGGATGGTCATGACGCCGGTCGGACGGGCGTCAGCGAACTCCACATGATAGCTGATCGGCCCGCCGAGGCGCCAGACGGCAACGCGACAGGTGTAGCGGCCGGACATTGTCCGGGCGACGGGATCACCGACCGTCGGACAAAGTCCGACGGCTACACATAATTCGCGCTTCGGTCGTCGCCGGCCCCGGTACCCGGTACCCGGCACCAGGCACCCCGTCCGACCTAGACCAGCACGATATCGGCGTGGAGCAGGCCCGGCTGGCCGGGCAGCGGGCGGGCGAGCGCGACGAGCGATCCGGCCGACACGAGCCGTACCCGCCCTTCGGCCGCCCGCTCACTGTCAGCAGGCGCACACCTGACAGGGCGCCCCTGCCGGATGCCCGCGACCTGGGTCTCGTCGATCTCGACGGACGGCAGGTGGGAGAGCAGGCTCACCATCGGCAGCACCGCATCGTCCACGCGGCCACCGTCGCCGAGCAGCACGTCGAGCGGGCGCGCGGCCTCGAGCGCGAACTCGCCGCTCGCCGTCCGCCGCAGCGCCGTCAGATGCGCGGCCACACCCAGCGCCCGTCCCAGATCACGCGCGAAGCTGCGCACGTAGTACCCGGCCGACGTCGTCAACCGGATGTCGGCACGGCGCGCATCGGCATCCCACGACACGAGGGCAACAGCGTGGGCGGTGACGTCGACGGCTGCGAGCTCGACGACCTCGCCGCGCCGCGCGAGTTCGTACGCACGCTCGCCATCCACTTTCTTGGCCGAGTGCGCCGGAGGCACCTGCGGGTGCGTGCCGACGAACGACGGCAGCACCGCCTCGAGGCCGGCCTCGTCGAGTGTCGCGAGCGCACCGGCATCGGACTGCACGACAACTGTGCCGGTGGCATCACCGGTATCGGTCTCCGCGTCGAACGCGACCGTCGCCACGTACTGCTTCTGACTGCTCAGGAGGAACTGCGAGAGCCGCGTCGCCTTGCCGATGACGATCGGCAGCACGCCGGTCGCAAACGGATCCAGCGTGCCGGTGTGGCCCACGCGCGTACCGCGCGGCAGGCGTCGCCGGATCGCGGCGACGACATCGTGGGAGGTCATGCCGGCGGCCTTGTCGACCACCAGCACGCCGTCGAGATCGCGCGTCACTGCACGGCAGCGCGCAGCAGTGGCAGCAGCGTCGCCTCGACGTCGGCGATCGGCGCGCTGGTCGTGAACCCGCTCGCGTTCCTGTGTCCGCCGCCCCCGAACTGCTGCGCGACGGCGCGCACGTCGATCGCGTCCTTGGACCGCAGGCTCACCCGCGTCGGCCCGCCATCGTCGTTGCGGAGCAGGCACACGGCGCGGATCGTCTGCGCAGTGAAAGGCAGGTTGATGAGGCCTTCGGTTTCGTCCGGTGCGGAGCCCGCCCTCGCATGCACGTCGGGTGTGAGGGTCAGCACCGCGACGGTGCCGTCGGCATCCAGGCGCATGCCGTGCAGGAGTTCACCGATCAGTCGCACGCGGCCGAGGCTGAAGCTGTCGTAGGCGATCTGGCCGATGCGAACGGGATCGGCGCCGGCCTCGACGCACCGTCGCGCGAGCTCGAAGCTGCGGGCGGAGATGTGCGAATGCCGGAAGCCACCCGTGTCGGTCAGCAACCCGAGGTAGAGGAAGGTGGCAATTTCCGGCGTCCACGCGATGGCGAGCGCGTCGATTGCATCGGCGACCAGCTCCACGCACGCCGCCGCGCCCTCGTCGAACCAGTTGACGGTGCCATAGGAGGTGTTGCCGAGATGATGGTCGATGTTGACCACGTCGAGCGCGGTATCGAGACCCTCGATGCCGGTGCGCGCCAGCGAGCCGGACTCCATGACGATCAGCGTCGCCCCCGCCGCATCGGACTGCTTCGTGATCTCGAGGCGGTCCATGTTCGGCAGTTGCTGGAACGGCGTCGGCGGCAGGTCACTGCACAGCGTGCGCACGTCGCGGCCCAGCGACCGCAGCGCCGCGGCCATCGCCATCAGCGAGCCGATCGAGTCGCCGTCGGGACGGGCGTGGCCACAGATCACGGCCGGCCGGTCGATGCGCAGCGTGGCGATCAACGCCTCGGGCACCGCCGTGCGGGTTTCATTCAGGACGGTCATCGGTCTTCACGGCCTCGGCATCGGTCTTCTCGCGCGCTTCGCGTTCGGCGGCGATCTCGCGGAGCAGCGACTCGACACGCTCCTGCCGTTCGAGGTTCTCGTCGTAGTGGAACTTCACTTCGGGCGCCCGCCGCATGTTCATGTCCTCGGCGAGCCGGCGACGGACGAACGGCGTGGCGCGGTCGAGGGCGCGAGCCGTCTTGCGGCGCTCGGCGTCGTCGCCGACCAGCGTGTAGTAGACATGGGCCAGGCCCATGTCGCTGGTCATCTTGACGTGCGTCACGGTGAGCAGGCCGACGTTGGGGTCCTTCACTTCGAAGGACAGCAACTGACTGACCTGGTCCTTGATCTGGTCGGCGATGCGCTCGGCGCGGGAGCCGGAACCTTGCATAGGGTGATTCTACGTAATGCTCTTCGACTTCGCTCAGGGCCTCCTGAGCCGGTCGAAGGATGCGGGGATGCGTGAATGTCGAAGGCCCACGGCCCATGGCCCACGGCCCAAAAAGAAAGGGCGCCCGGAGGCGCCCCTCTGATCATGAGTCGGACGGCTCGGCGAGCCGTCCCTACCCATGCCGGCGTTACCCCGGAATCGTGACCGCGATCTCTTCGGAGACGAACACCTCGATCGTGTCGCCGATCTTGATGTCGTTGAAGCGCTCGAACGTCATGCCGCACTCCATGCCGTTCTTGACCTCGGACACGTCGTCCTTGAACCGGCGCAGCGAGCTGAGCTTGCCGGTGTGGATGACGTTGCCCTCGCGCATGAGGCGAGCCTGCGCGTCGCCCGAGCGGCGGATGACGCCTTCGGTGACCATGCAGCCCGCCACCGTGCCGGCCTTGGGCGTCTTGAATACCTCGCGGACTTCCGCCATGCCGATGCGGCTGTCCTTGAAGGTCGGTTCGAGCATGCCCGCCATCGCGTCGCGGATTTCGTCGGTGACCTTGTAGATGATCGAGTGCAGGCGGATGTCCACCTTCTCGCGATCTGCCACCTGCTCCGCGTTGCGGTCCGGCCGTACGTTGAAGCCGATGATGATGGCTTCCGACGCGGTGGCCAGCAGCACGTCCGATTCGTTGATCGCACCGACGCCAGAGCTGATGACGCGCACCTTGATGCGTTCGTCGCCCAGCTTGGACAGCGTGTCGGCCAGCACTTCGGCCGAACCCTGCACGTCGGTCTTGATGATCAGCGGCAGTTCCTTCACGCCGCCTTCGGCAATCGCCTTCTGCAGCGTCTCGAGGGTCATGCGGCCGCCGCGCGCCCCGAGCGTCTTGGCCTTGGCCTGTTCCTCGCGGAACATCGCAATCTGGCGGGCCTTGGCCACATCGTCGACCGCCTGGAACGTGTCGCCCGGGATCGGCACGCCGCCCAGGCCGAGCACTTCGACCGGCGTGGATGGGCCGACCTCGCGGACGCTGCGCCCGCGATCGTCCTGCAGGGCGCGCACCTTGCCGACGAGGGTGCCCACGAGCACCGTGTCGCCGACGTGCAGCGTGCCGTCCTGCACGAGGACGGTCGCCACCGGACCGCGACCCTTGTCGAGCTTGCCTTCGAGCACGGTGCCCGACGCATTGCGCGCCGCGTTGGCCTTGTGCTCGCCGATCTCGGTGACCAGCAGGATCATCTCGAGCAGCGTGTCGAGGTTCTGCTTCGCCTTGGCCGAGACCGGCACCATGACGGTGTCGCCGCCCCAGGCTTCGGCCAGCAGGCCAATCTCCGACAACTCGCGCATCACGCGCTCGGGGTTGGCGTCCGGCTTGTCGACCTTGTTGATCGCCACGATGATCGGCACCTTCGCCGCCCGCGCGTGATCGATCGCTTCACGCGTCTGCGGCATGACGCCGTCGTCGGCTGCGACCACGAGGACCACCACGTCGGTGACCTTCGCGCCGCGGGCACGCATCGTGGTGAACGCCGCGTGACCCGGCGTGTCGAGGAAGACGATCTTGCGACCGTTCAACTCGACGGCGTAGGCCCCGATGTGCTGCGTGATGCCGCCGGCTTCGCGTTCGGCGACCCGGGTCGTCCGCAGGCTGTCGAGCAGCGTCGTCTTGCCGTGGTCGACGTGGCCCATCACCGTGACGACCGGCGCGCGGGTGACGCGGTCCTCCGGGTTGTTGGCGCCTTCCTCGAACTCGACGATCTCCTCCTCGAAGGTGCGGACTTCGACCTCGGCGCCGAACTGCCGCGCCAGGCTCGTCGCCGTATCGGCGTCGAGGGTGCTGTTGATGGTCATCCGGAGCCCCTGCTCGAGGATGACCTTCATCACGTCCTTGACCTTCGCCTCGAGCTTGTCGGCGAGGTCCTTCACGGTCATGCCCTCGGCGAGGGTGATGATCCGCGTGATCGGCGGCGGTGCC
>DATJTM010000087.1:0-2365 GCA_035503395.1 Luteitalea sp. | reverse complement strand
ACCGCGGGCGTGACGATCAACCCCGGCATGAACCCGACGGTGAACGAGTCCGTCCCCACGCGCCGCAGCAGAGCCGAAGCCTGCGCGAGCAACGGCCGTGCGTCGTCCAGCAGCCGCACGCCCGCAGGGGCCAGCACGGTGCCCGAAGACGAACGGTCGAAGAGCTGCGCGCCCAGTTCGGCCTCCAAAGCACGGATCTGCCGCGACAACACCGGCTGCGCGATGTGCAGGGCCTCGGCGGCGCGCCCGAAGTTCAGATGCTCCGCGACCGCGACGAAGTATCGAAGCTTGCGGAGGTCCAAATCCATGTGACCAGCGTAGGCCAAACCGATAAAATCGCAGGTGATGCGCATAGTTCTGCACACTCGTGCGCGCCTGGACCTCGCATACGCCTCGCTCGACGGCCTCTCCGTCGGCGACGCTCTGGGCGCTCAGTTCTTCATGGTCGGCCGCTCGCTGCCCGACCTCGTGGCCGGCCATGAGGCCGTGGGAGTGGACCGACGACACCGAAATGGCCTGCAACCTCGTCACCGAACTGCGTGACCACGGCGAAGTCGACCAAACCAGGCGGGAAGCGGCCTCCAGCGCGTTCGACGGCCAGGGCTCGTGCGGCAACGGCGCCGCGATGCGGATCGCACCACTCGGCGCGTACTTCGCCGATGACCCGGAAACCGTGACGGCACAGGCGATCCGGGCCAGCGAGGTCACGCACCAGCACCCCGAGGGCGTCATGGGCGGCCTCGCCGTTGCGCACGCGTCGGCGATCGCGGCCAAGGCACGGCTGACCGGCACGCCACCGCGCGACCTGCTCGGCACCGTCTTGGAGCACCTCGAAGACTCGTTCGTGCGCAAGGGGATCGAGAAGGCGCGCAAGATCGACAACGCCGAGGAGGCCGCCTACGTGCTCGGCAACGGCTCGCGCGTGACGGCGCAGGACACCGTGCCGTTCACGCTCTGGGTCGCCGCCCACCACCTCGGCGACTACAAGGCCGCCATCACGAACGCGAGCCGCTACCCGACTGGGCAGATCGCGCTGAACAGGAGGTTTAACCCCGAAGCAGGATTTTATTCATCACGTGTTGAGTTTTTGGCCGAACGCTCGTAACCTCCTCTTCAGGCGGAACCTGGAGGGGTGCCATGACGTTCACGATCGGCTTCAAGTCCATCGACGGCACGATGCTCTCGACCGTGGGCGGCAAGGCCGCGAACCTCGGTGAGCTCACCAGGGCCGGCCTGCCGGTGCCGCAGGGCTTCTGCGTCACCACCGACGCCTACCGCGAGGTGGCGGAGGCCGACGCCCTGGCGGCCACCACGCCGGAGAACGCCCGCAGGACGCTGCTGGAAACCCCTGTGCCGCAGGAGATCCGGGACGCGATCGTCGACGGGTACCGCAAACTCGGCGACGACGTGCCCGTGGCCGTCAGATCCAGCGCGACGGCCGAGGACCTGCCGTTCGCGAGCTTCGCGGGCCAGCAGGACACGTTCCTCAACGTCGTGGGCGAGGACGCGGTGGTCGACGCCGTGCGCCGCTGCTGGGCGTCGCTGTGGACGGACCGCGCCGTCAGCTACCGCGAGACGAACGGCATCGACCACACCACCACCTACCTGGCCGTTGTCGTGCAACGGATGGTGCAGTCCGCGGTGTCCGGCGTGATGTTCACGGCGAACCCCGTCACCGGCACGCGCGACCAGATCGTCATCGACGCGAGTCCCGGCCTCGGCGAGGCCGTCGTGTCCGGCGCCGTCAACCCCGACCACTTCGTCGTCGACGGTACCGAGATCGTCGAGAAACGGCTGGGGGACAAGAAGTTCGTCATCCGCTCACTGCCCGGCGGCGGCACCGAGCACGTCGACGTCGGCGAGAGCGGCGAGCAGTGCCTCGCCGACGGCCAGATCCACGCGCTCGCCGTCCTCGGCCGCAAGGTGCAGCAGCACTACGGGTCGCCGCAGGACACCGAGTGGGCGATCGACGACGACGGCGAGCTCCACCTCACCCAGGCGCGCCCGATCACGACGCTGTTCCCGTTGCCGGACAACCCCGACGGCGGCGCGCACGTCTACTTCTGCTTCAGCCTCGCGCAGGGCCTCGAACGCCCGATCACGCCGACGGGCCGCGCGGTGTTCCGGGAGATCGCCAGGTCCGCCTTCGAGATCGTCATCGGCGACCCGACGAGTCAGTCCTATGTGGAGAACGGCGAGCGCATCTTCTTCGACGTCACCAAGGTGTTGCGCAGCAAGGTCGGTCGCGAGTTCGTCACGCGCCTGCTCGGCGTGATGGAGGCGCGCTCCTCCGAGGTGCTGCGCGGCTTGTTCGACGACCCGAGATTCGCCATCAGGGACTCCTCGCCGATGCCCGCGGTGCGGC
>DATJTM010000086.1:0-2080 GCA_035503395.1 Luteitalea sp. | reverse complement strand
CTGGGCCTGGGCCTGCTGCCGCTGTTCCTCGACGGATCGCGTCGCGGCGTCCATGACCGTCTCGCGGGCACCCGCGTGGTCCCTGCCGACTGAGGAGCCATCCTTCGTGAAGTCGCTCTCGCTCGCCGTCGCCACGGCGCTCGGCGTCGGGTACGTCCCGTTTGCCCCCGGCACGTTCGGGTCGCTCGCCGGCCTCGCGGTCTACGCCGCTGTCCGGTTCACCGGGTCGCCCGTAGCGGAAATCGCCGCCATCGTCGTCGTCTATCTCGCGGGTGTCTGGGCGGCGACCGCGGCCGAGACGCATTTCGGCCACATCGATCCCGGTCCGGTGGTGATCGATGAAGTGCTCGGCATGCTGGTCACGCTGGCGCTCGTCCCCGTGTCGATGACGGGTGCCCTCGTCGGTTTCGTCCTGTTCCGCATCTTCGACGTCATCAAGCCGCCGCCCTGCAACGCGCTGGAGAAACTGCCCGGCGGTTGGGGCGTGATGACCGACGACCTCATGGCCGCGTTGTATGCGTGGGCCTGCGTGAAAGGGCTGGCGTGGGCCGCTCCGGCGTGGATGCTGGGATGACGATGGCGCCGCTCGATCGAGCCGAGATCATTGCCGTCGGCAGCGAACTGCTGGCGCTGGGGCGGGTCGACACCAACTCCGGCGCGATCACGGACCGGCTGGCCACACTCGGCATCGACGTGGTGGCGCGCAGCATCGTCGGCGATCAGCTGCCGCACCTCGAACTGGCGGTGCGCACGGCGCTGCAGCGTGCCGATCTGGTGGTCCTCACCGGCGGGCTCGGGCCGACCGACGATGACCTGACGCGACAGGCGGTGGCCGACGCGCTCGGGCGCGGCATGCAGGAGGACCCGGCGATCACGGCGCGGATCGCCGAGCGCTTCGCCAAGCGCAACATCCCGATGCCCGAGATCAATCGTCGCCAGGCGATGGTGATCGACGGGGGCCTGCGGCTCGACAACCCGAACGGCACCGCGCCCGGGCAGTGGATCGAGGTCGGATCGCAGGTCGTCACGTTGCTGCCGGGGCCCCCGCGTGAGATGCATCCGATGCTCGACGCACTGGTGCAGGGTCCGCTCGGTGAGCGATCGCCTCGGGCCCGCACGCACCGGCGCAGCCTGCGCGTCGCCGGGCGCAGCGAGTCGGCCGTCGAGGCGACGTTGCAGCCGCTGTACGCGCGCTGGCGCGCGGCGGACCCACCGATCGAGGTCACCATCCTGGCCGCGCTCGGGCGCATCGAACTGCACCTCTTCGCCCGCAGTGAAGTGGCCGCCGCGGCGGCAGTCGTACTCGACGCCGCGGTCGATGAAGCGGCCGAGGCGCTCGGTGCTGCGGTCTACACCATGGCCGACGAGGGGCTCGAGGAGGTGGCGGGTCGCCTCCTGCGCGAACGCGGCTGGCGCGTCGCGACCGCCGAATCGTGCACCGGTGGACTGCTCACGTCGAGGCTCACCGACGTCGCCGGCAGTTCGGCCTGGGTCGAGGGCGGCGTCGTGCCGTACAGCAACGCGTTGAAGACGTCGCTGCTTGGTGTGCCTGCCGACCTCATCGCGTCCCATGGTGCGGTCAGCGATCCGGTCGCGCGGGCACTCGCCGCGGGTGCGCGCCGCAGTTGTGGTGCCGAGGTCGGCATCGGCATCACGGGCATCGCCGGACCCGACGGCGGATCGGAGGCCAAGCCGGTCGGCACGGTCTTCGTCGCGATCGAGACGCCTGACGTCGGAGCCTGCCGCGTGGCCCGCTTCGTCGGCGATCGAGCGGTGGTCCGGCAGCAGTCGGTGTCGGCGGCGCTCGACATGATCCGGCTGGCGCTGACCGGACAGGACCCGGTCGGAGCCGCGCGATGACCGCGGTGCAGGTCGCCGGCGTACTCGCCGGGGCGTTCCTGCTCGGATCGATACCGTTTCCTTACCTGTTGACGCGACGGCGGGGAATCGACCTGCGAACGGTCGGCTCCGGCAATGTCGGCGCGACCAATGTACTGCGCGTATCGTCGCCGGCGACGGCGGTGACGGTGCTGGCGCTCGACGCCGGCAAGGGCAGCCTGGCCGTGTGGTTGGCCGACGC
>DATJTM010000085.1:0-4474 GCA_035503395.1 Luteitalea sp. | reverse complement strand
GACGCACCGGTGACAGCCGTCGTCACGTCGGCCACTTCGACCCAGTGCGCCACCTTCGGATGCACCGACAGGGCGCTGTTGGGCGAATACGTGTAGCCCTTCTGCTCGCGGATGTTGGCCGTGATCCGCGACGCGAACGAGCCGCCGAGGAGCGCGTTGGTGACGCGCATGGCGATGTAGTCGGCGTGGCTCGGGTCGACGACGGGCAACCCGATGTAGAGGGTGGACTGCGGTGCCTTCGGCCGGTCGATCACGTGCAGTGATCGCGCGCTGGTCGGCGTCGGTGGCACCCGCTTCGCCCCGGGGCCCTTCGGCCACGATTCGAAGCGCGAACGCACCGCCTTGCGAACCGCCGCGGCGTCGAAACGGCCGACGACGTAGAGGTGCGCTCGGGCGGCACCGTAGTTGGCGGCGTGGAAGGCCTTGACGTCGGCGAGCGTGAAGCCCTCCACGACCTTCGCTTCAGGGAAGATCCGTCCGTACGCATGGGCGCCGTACAACACCTTGCTGAACTGCTCCTGGGCGAGCGACGACGGCTGCGACTTGGCGAGCGTCAGGTTACGCAGCAGGTCGGCCTTGAGGCGGGCCAGCTCCGACTCGGGGAACGCCGGGTGCTGAGCCACGTCGGCGACCACCGCCACCGCGTCGGCGGCGAACTCCGACAGGACATCGGTGGCGATCGTCGTCACGTCCTGACCGACGCCGACGCCGAGGCTGCCGCCCATCTTCGCGAGACTCTCGGCGATCGCCTCCGAGGTACGCGTCGTGGTGCCTTCCTTGATCAACTCACCCGTGAGATCGGCGAGCCACACCTGCTGCGCGGTCTCGTCGACGTTGCCGGCATCGACCGCCAGGTGGATGGTGGCCTTGGGCACGGTGCCGTAGGGCACCAGCGTCACGCCAAGACCGTTGGCGAGCGTGAAGGTCTCGGCCGTCGGCAGGGCGAACGGCTTGGGCTGCCCACCGGCCGGCGGTATTTCGCGAGCCGCGCTCGGCGGCTGGGCCGGAGCCTGGGCGAGCACGGTCGAGGCCGCAAGCAGGACGACAGGAGTGAACAACATCGCAAGGCGTCGCATCGGCGTCACTCCTGCCCCGCCGCGGCGGCGGCCTGACCGGGCTCCACGAGGAGCACGGTGCGGTTGGTCGGCCGGAGATACTCCTGGGCCGTCTTCTGGAGCAATGCCGGCGTCACCTTGCGGAACTCCGCTTCGAGACGGTTGATGCGCGACGGGTCGTTGTCGAAGAGCGCGAAGGACGCCATCAGGTCGGCGGCACCGAACCCGTTCAACTCGGCGATCGAGTCGTAGAGCGACGAGCGCAGCTTCACGAGCGCGCGATCGATCGTCGCCTGGTCGACGTGTCTGTCCTGGAGCCGCTTGATCGTGGCGTCGAGCGTCGCCAGGATGTCGTCCGGCTGGCTCGTCGGCTCGTGCACCAGCGACCCCATCCAGAGCATCGGCCCGGCGTAGTTGAACATGTTGCCGAGCATGTTGATGCCGCCGCTCACCTCACCGGCGAAAGCCTTCTTCTTCACCAGTTCCTGATGGAGCAGGCTGTCCTCACCCTGCAGCAGCAGCTGGTCGAGCAGCCCCATCGCGTAGTACTCGGGCGTGTTGCGCTCCGGCACGTGGTAACCGAAGGCAAGCGCCGGCTTGGTGGCGAGCGCGTCCTTCTTCGTGAAGCGCTTCTGCTCGGTCTGCTTCGGTTCCGCGAGATCCGGCTGCGCGCCGGGTTTCGGACCGGTGAGTCCCGCGAAGTACTTCTCGACGAATCCCTTCGCCTGGGCCTCCTCGAAGTCGCCAACCACCACGAGCACCGCGTTGCCGGGCGCGTAGAACGTCTTGAAGAAGTCCTGGACGTCGGTGAGCGTCGCCGCCTCGAGGTCCTTCAGGTCGCCGTAGAAGTTGTGGGCGTTGTGCCAGTTGGTGTTGGCGTACTGCGGCAGGTCGAGCCACGGGAACCCGCCGTACGGCTGGTTCAGCACGTTGACCTTGACCTCGTTGCTCACCACGCCCTGCTGGTTGGTGAGGTTCTCCTGCGTGATGTCGAGGCCACGCATGCGGTCGGCCTCGGCCCACAGCGCGGTCTCGAGCTTGTGCGCCGGCAGGACCTCGAAGTAGTTGGTGAAGTCGAAGCGCGTCGATCCGTTCAGGATGCCGCCGTTGCGCTGCACCAGGCGGATGAACTCCATCTTGCCGAGGTTCCTCGAGCCCTGAAACATCATGTGCTCGAAGAGATGCGCGAAGCCGGTGCGGTTGCGCGGCTCCACCCGGAAGCCAATCTTGTAGTAGACCGCCACGACCACGGTGGGGGCGGTGGTGTCGCGGGAGAGGACGACCTTGAGGCCGTTCGGCAGCGTGTAGTAACTGACCGGGACGTTGTAGGCCTGCGCCGGGGTCTGCGCCAGCGCGGGCGTCGCACCGCCGGCTGAGAGGGTCACCGCCAGCGACAGCGCGCCGGGGACCAGTGTTCGTCTGAGCATGCGCCCTCCAGGAAGCAAGGGCCCCACCTTACGCGGCTGGGCTCCAGTTCGTCTATGCCATGGGGCGAGGTGGAGCCTGGCTGGGACAGGCGCACTTGCACTCGACTCTTCACATGAGGTGGAGCCAGTCCGTCTCGACCTCTGCCCCGCCGCACGGCCGGGACCGCGAGGGCGGTATGCTCGCCTCCGATGAACAGAGACGGGACGACATGGTCCGGGCACTGACGATCGCCGGCAGCGATTCCGGCGGCGGGGCCGGCATCCAGGCCGACCTGAAAACGTTCGCGGCGCTCGGTGTGTACGGAACGAGCGCCATCACGGCGCTGACCGCGCAGAACACGCGCGGCGTGCGCGGTGTCGAGATGGTGCCACCGACCTTCATCCGCGCGCAGATCGACGCGGTGCTCGAGGACATCGGCACCGACGCCATCAAGACCGGCATGCTCGGCACGCCCGACGTGGTCGAGGCCGTTGCCGGCGCTCTGGCCGCGCTGAGCGACACGCCCGTCGTGGTCGACCCGGTGATGGTCGCCAAGAGCGGCGACCGGCTGCTCGGCGAAGCAGCCGTCGCGACCATCGTCCGGGAACTGCTGCCGCGCGCCACCGTCCTCACGCCGAACGCACCGGAAGCGGCCGTGCTCGCCGGTGGTGAGGTTCGTACCCTGACCGATGCCCGCGAGGCCGCCCGGCGCCTTCACGACCTCGGTCCGCGTGTCGTGATCGTCAAGGGCGGTCACCTCGACACCGAAGACGTGGTCGACACGCTGTACGACGGGGATCAGTTCGTCGAGGCGAGAGGCCCGCGCCACGCGACTCGGCACACGCACGGCACCGGCTGCACGTTCGCCGCGGCAATCGCCGCCTACCTGGCGCAGGGCCGGACCGTCGTCGACGCCTTCCAGGCCGCCCGCACGTATCTCGACGGTGCCATCCGGCACGCGCCGGGCCTGGGCAGCGGCGCCGGCCCGCTCGACCATTTCTGGGACGTGCGGTAGGAATGTACGGGAACCGCCCCACAAGTCGGGCGGCTACGAAATCGAGGAGTGCTGGCCACACGCGAGGTAGGGAAGGCCGTCCCGGCCGTCCGTCGTTGACGGCGCCCCCGCACATATGGCCGGTCGTCGCGACAGACGTCAGGAGCTGACGGACCGCGAGGTTGGCGCGCCATAGCCCTGGCCAAGGCGTGAGAGCGGTCCCTGCCTCACTCACCGGGCAGGCGTCCCTGCCGCCCGAGTCGTATACTGAGATGTTGCTGCCCTTCGCGATTACCGCAGATCCGCTCGATGTTGCAGGCCTGCTGACGCTCGCGCAGGACCGGCACGCGGCGCAAGCGGCACGCGATGACGTCGAGGGACCGGGCGCGGTCATCCTGTTCGTCGGGGCGGTGCGCGGCCGGCACCAGGGCCAGGAGGTCGAAGCCCTGACGTACGAGGCCTACGAGCCGCTCGCCGTGGCGTCGTTCGAACGCATCGCGCGCGAGGCGGCGGACCGGCTGCCGGGCGTGGTGCTCTGCCTTCACCACCGCGTCGGGACGCTCGGTGTCGGCGTCGCCTCGATTGCCATCGTCGCCGTCAGCGCGCACCGAGCCGAGGCGTATGCGGCATCCCGGTTCGCGATCGAGCGCGTCAAACAGATTGCGCCGGTATGGAAGCGCGAGGTGCTGCGCGACGGCGCGTCGTGGGTCGAGGGCGCCACGGTGCATCCCGACGATGCGGCACCGCTCGACGAGGCGTGGAGTCGCGCATGGCGGTGACGGTGCGGCTGTTCGCGCGCTTGAAGGAGATCGCCGGGGCCGACGAGTTGCCGCGGGATCTGGGCACGGCGACGACCGTGGGTGACGTGTGGCAGAGCCTGGCAGCGGAATGGCCTGATCTGGCCCCGTACGCTGCGAGCCTCTCGTGCGCCGTCAACGCGCAGTACGCGCGCATGCATACGGCCGTCAGCGACGGCGACGAGATCGCGTTCCTGCCACCGGTAAGCGGCGGGTGACGC
>DATJTM010000084.1:0-4295 GCA_035503395.1 Luteitalea sp. | reverse complement strand
CAGACGCTCGGCCGGGCCAGCCGGCTCATGCAGCACATCGCGCGCGATGACGGGCGGCGTCTGGGTGCCTATCGGGACACGGCCACGGCCCTCACGGAGACGCGAGCCCGGCTGGCCGACCGCCAGCGTGAAGCACGGGCCCTGGAGAACGAGGCCCGGGCGCGGCTGATGGCCGCTGAACTCGCCTACTCCCGCAAGCAGGAACTCCTCGCCACCATCGAGCAGGAATCCGGCCAGCGGGAACGATGGCTGGCGGCATTGGTCGAGGCGCGCGCCAGGCTGGACAGCACGGTGACGGAGATCACGCCGAGGCCATCCATCCCCGCGCCGGCCGCCCGCGTGCCCTTCACGACCCGTCGGCGCCAGCTGCCCTGGCCACTCGAAGGACCGGTGGCGCGCGGATTCGGACGCCAGCGAGACACCCGCTTCGGCACAACCACACTCAGCAACGGCCTGACCATCGCCGCCGCCGGCGGCACCGCAGCCCGCGCCATTCACCCCGGGACCGTGGTCTTTGCCGGCCCTTTCAGTGGTCATGGGCAGGTGGTCATCGTCGACCACGGCCAGCAGTCGTACACGCTCTACGGCTATCTGTCCGGCCTTCGCGTCCAACGAGGCACGGCGGTCGACGCCGGCACGCCGGTGGGCGACGTCGGCGAGGCGCCCGACGGCACGGCTGGCCTGTACCTCGAGGTGCGCGTCGACGGTCGTCCGGTCGATCCCGTACTATGGCTGAAACGACCGTAGCCGGCCCTGCCACACCAAGCCGGCCCCTCGGCCTTCGGCAATCGGCCCTGGGCCTTCGTCGAACCGTCGCGCCACCGTTTCATCGCCACGCGCGATCCGGTGGTGGCTTTCGACATGGCGCATCTGGCATTGAGCATTACTGATTTCTGCTGATGACCACTCGCACCCGCATCCTCGTCCTGACGCTCACGACGCCCCTGGTGCTGTTCACCGTGGTCGGGGGCCTGCTCGGCCAGCAGCGCACGGCGCCTGGTTCCTATCCGCACCTTCGGGTCTTCGACGATGTGGTGTCGCTGATTTTCGGGAGCTATGTCGAGGAACCGGATGCCGACAAGGTGCTTGACGGGGCGATGCTCGGTCTCGCGGAGGGGCTCGACCCCGACAGTTCCTACCTCGATGCTGCCCAGGTGAAGGACATCGAGGGTGGCGGGACCGCACCAGCCGGCACCACCGGGGTGTCCCTCACCCGCCAGTACTACCTGCGGGTCGTGGCGGCGCGCGAAGGATCGCCGGCGGCCCAGGCCGGCCTCCACACGGGTGACTACGTGCGGGCGATCGACGGCAAGTCGACCCGCCACATGTCGCTGCACGAGGGCGAACGCCTCCTGCGCGGCCCGGTCGGGTCGAAGGTCATGCTCACGGTGCTCCGTGGCAGCCAGACCGACGCGCACGAAGTCGCGCTGACCCGCGTGGCGGCGTCGGCTGGCGAGGTGACCACCCGCATCGCGGCGCCCGGCGTGGGCCTCGTGCGCGTGCCCGCGTTCAGCGAGCGCACGCCGGACCAGATCAAGCAGGCCGTGGCCCAGGCCAGCAAGCAGGGCGCGACGCAGTTGATCATCGACCTCCGCCAGACGGCCGAAGGCGCACCGGCGCTCGGCGCCGAGGCCGCCCGGTTGTTCGTCAAGACGGGCACGCTGGCGATGCGCGAGGCGCGTGGCGAAGCCAAGCAGACGACCGAGGCGAAGACCGGCGACGGCGCGATCGCGCTGCCGGTGCTCCTCCTCACGACCAACGGCACGTCGCAGGCCGCCGAGGTCTTTGCCGCGGCGCTGGTCGAGAACGACCGCGCCAAGGCGGTTGGCGAGCGCACGCTCGGCCGAGCGGCCGCCCAGAAGCTCGTCAAACTGCCCGACGGCAGCGGCCTGTGGCTCACCTACGCCCGCTGGCTCGGCCCGAAGGGCACGGCGATCCACGGCACCGGCCTCGTGCCGGCCGTGCCCGTGGCAGAGCCCGACGTCGATTTCGGGTCGCCGGCCTCGACCGACGACCCCATTCTCGAGAAGGCGCTCGAGACCGCCGCGGGCAAGACGCCAGCCAAGACCGCCGCCTGATCTTGCGCTTCGCAGGGACTTCGCTGTACCATGCCCGTTCGCACATGTGGTCGTGCGAACGGCTGTAGGCGCGTAGCTCAGGGGTTAGAGCGCCTGCTTGACACGCAGGAGGTCGGCGGTTCGATTCCGCCCGTGCCTACCATTTCCAGCCACCGCTCACCGGTTGTTGCTCCAGCCGGCCACGGCTGTGGACACCGGTGCTCGCGGCATGACGCCCGTTGAAGTCACGCTTCCGGACGGATCGAAGCGATCCGTCGCTGCCGGCACGCCCGTGAGGGACGTGGCGGCCGACGTGTCTCCGCGGCTCGCCAAGGCCGCTCTCGTGGCGAAGGTGGACGGGGAGGTCGTCGATCTCTCCTACCCGCTCACGAAGGACGCGCAGGTTCAGATTCTCACCGCCGACGGCGCCGACGCGCTGCACGTCTACCGGCACAGCACGGCGCATCTGCTCGCCGCTGCCGTCACCAAGCTGTTCCCGGGCACGCAGTGCGGCATCGGGCCGGCGCGCGAGGAACTGTCCGGCTTCTACTACGACTTCGTGGTGGAACGGCCGTTCGTGCCGGAAGATCTCGAGAAGATCGAAACGGAGATGCGCCGGATGGCGCAGGCCGACGACGTCTTCGAGCACCAGCTCTGGCCGCGCGACGAGGCCCTGAAGTTCTTCGCCGATCGCGGCGAGCCCTTGAAGGTCCAGCTGATCGAGGAGAAGACGGAAGGCCAGTCCGAGGTGTCCGTCTACACGATCAAGGACAAGGACACCTTCGTCGACTTCTGTCTCGGCCCGCACGTCCCGTCGACGGGCAAGCTGAAGGCATTCAAACTGACGACGACGTCGAGTGCCTACTGGAAGGGCGATGCGCGCAACCAGCCGATGCAGCGCATCTACGGCACCGCGTTCTTCAGTGACAAGGAACTGAAGGAGCACCTGGCGCGGCTCGAGGAAGCGCAGAAGCGCGACCACCGCAAGGTGGGCAAGGAACTCGGGCTGTTCATGTTCCACCCGTGGGCCCCGGGGGCGGCGTTCTGGCTGCACAAGGGCACGGTGCTGTACAACGGCCTGGCCGAATACATGCGAGCGGTGCTCTACCCCGCCGGCTACGACGAGGTGAAGACGCCGATCATCTTCAACAAGTCGTTGTGGGAGACGTCGGGGCACTGGTTCCACTACCGCGAGAACATGTTCGTCCTCGAAGGTGATGAGGACGAGCACATGGCGCTCAAGGCCATGAACTGCCCCGGGCACATGCTCGTGTTCGCGAGCCAGGTGCGGAGCTATCGCGACCTGCCGCTGCGCTTCCACGAGCAAACGGCCCTGCACCGCAACGAGGCGTCGGGCGTGCTCGGCGGCCTGACGCGCGTGCGGCAATTCTCGCAGGACGATGCCCACTGCTTCGTCACGCAGGAGCAGATCGGCGAGGAAGTCCAGCGCCTGCTCGGGCTGGTACAGCTGGTCTACGGCGATCTCGGCCTCACCTACGAGGTGAAGCTGTCGACACGTCCCGAGAAGTACCTCGGTGAGCGTGAGACATGGGATCACGCCGAAGCGCAGCTGAAGGCGGCGCTCGAAGGCGCCGGTCAGGCGTACACGATCAACGAGGGCGACGGCGCGTTCTACGGGCCGAAGATCGACTTCGACGTGACCGACGCGATTGGCCGCAAGTGGCAGTGCGCGACGATCCAGCTCGATTACCAACTGCCCGAGCGGTTCGACCTCAAGTACGTCGGGGCCGACAACGCCGAACACCGGCCGGTGGTCATCCACCGGGCGATTTTCGGCAGCTTCGAGCGCTTCATCGCGCTGCTGATCGAGCACTTCGCCGGCGCGTTCCCGTTGTGGCTGGCGCCGCTGCAAGCCGTGGTCATCCCGATTGCAGACCGACACGCGCCCTATGCGGCGAGCGTGCAGGCTGAACTCGTGGCGGCCGGTTTGCGGGTGTCGCTCGACGAGCGGCAGGAGAAGTTGGGTTACAAGATCCGCGAGGCGCAGCTGCAGAAGGTGCCCTACATGCTGGTCGTCGGCGACAAGGAAGCCGCCGAAGGCACAGTGGGCGTCCGCAGCCGCGCGGGTGGAGATCTGGGCAGTCGCGCGGTGGGCGCGTTCCTCGCCGAGGCCCGGCTGGAAATCACCAGCAAGGGCAAGGCGGCGGAGAGCGAGCCGGTCGGAGTGTAAGGAAGCGTTTCGCCGTGGCGGTCAAGGGGACCGTCGGGCGGGGCGCG
>DATJTM010000083.1:0-3327 GCA_035503395.1 Luteitalea sp. | reverse complement strand
CCGCAGCGACGCCGGCGATGAGGGCATACGCCGACGCAAGCCAGGGCGACTTCAACCCGTCGCGCAGCGCGTACATCGGCCCTGACCTGATCGTCCCGCCCTGAGACTCACGCCAGGTGACGCCGAGGACGGCCTCGGTGAACTTGATCGTCGTGGCGACCAGACCGTAGGCCCAGATCCAGAACAGCGCGCCAGGGCCACCCGAGACGATCGCCGTCGCGACTCCGGCGATGTTGCCGGTGCCGATCGTGCCCGAGAGCGCGGTCATGAACGCCTGGAACGGGCTGAGCGCACCTGCTGCGCCGGAGTCCTGCGACGACAACATCGCGCGGAACGCCTCGCCGAAGCGGCGCAGCTGCACGAAGCGGTAGCGGATCGTGAGGAACAGGCCGGTGCCGAACAGCAGCACCAGCAGCCACGGCACGAACAACGCATCGGCGGCGCGCTGAATCAGGTCAGCCAGGGTCGTGAGCATCACGGCAAAAGGGGCGAAAAGCTCAAAAGTTTCAAAAGGGCAGAAAGGGTGAGCTACAGCCTACCGCAGGGGGGAGGTTTGGCAGTCTGGGATCGGCAGTCGGCCAGTCGGCCAGTCGGCAGTCGGCGAGGCGGAAGGTTCGTAGCCGTCCGACTTGTCGGACGGTTCCGCGGAGGCCTGCGACGAATCACGTCGCCTGACCGTCGGACCAAGTCCGACGGCTAGACCTGAACGGAGGATGTGTACCCGGCACCCGGTACCCGGTTCCCGTTTCCCGGTTCCCGTGCTGTGTGCCTAGATGTTGCTCTTCGACTGGCAGCCGTCGACGGTCACGCAGGCACCGCTGATCCAGCTGGCGCGGCGCGACGCGAGGAAGGCGACGACGTCGCCGACTTCATCGGCGCGGCCGAAACGACCGAACGGCAGTTCGCTGGCGATGAACGTCGCGATGCCCTCCGGGTCGGCCTGCTGCCGCTGGTGCCACGAGCCGCCCTCGAACAGGATCGAGCCGGGTGCAATCGAGTTGACGCGGATGTTCGACGGCGCCAGTTGCTGCGCGAGCGCCTTGCCGAAGCTGATCTCGGCCGCCTTCACCGCGTTGTAGGTCATGCGGCCGCCCGACTCGCGGCCCCAGATCGAGGCGATGAGCAAGATCGCGCCGCCGCCGCGCTGCTGCATGTGCGGCACGACGAGCCGCGACGCACGCACCGCCGGGAACAACGTCTGATCGAACGCCTGCTGCCACACATCGTCAGGCGTATCGAGCAGGCCGCCGCCCTTGCCGAGCCCGACGTTGTTGACGAGCACGTCGACGCCGCCAAAGCGCGTCACGGTCTCGCTCACCAGTTGCTCGAGATCAGGCAAGCGCGACACGTCGGCGAGCACGCCGTGGACGCGCCCGCTCGTGCCCGCCACACCTTCGAGGGCCGACACGGCTTCGCGCAGCGTCGATGGCGTGCGCCCACAGATAACGACGTGCGCCCCCTCCGCGACGAGCGCTCGCGCCGCCGCGAAGCCGAGCCCGCGGCTGCCGCCGGTGACGATGGCGACCTTGCCGCCCAGTCCCAGATCCATCTAGCGAGGTCCCCCGTCGGTGAGATCGTTGAGGCGCCAGTCGTACTCGGAGTACGCCAGCGTGAACGTGTTCTTCTTCAAGCCGCGCGCCTCACTCGGCAGCACGTGCGGCAACACCATCTGCAGGACCGCGAGCTCGATCGGGCTGCGACCCGCGAAGACGGCCGCGTCGCCCGTCCACGCCCTGGTGAAGTCGGTCTGGCGCCAGCCGAAGATCGGCGAGATCTCGATGCGGTCGGCGCCCGGGTCGTAGCGAAAGCACTCGTTGCGCTCGACGCACTCGGCCGCCACGGCGGCGAGCTGTGCCTCGAGCCGCGTTGCCGTGAAGGCCTCGCTGCGCAGCCGGCCGCCGCCGATGCTGCCACGCCCGATCGCGAAGAACATCCGCGGGTCGTTGAAGCCGGGCAGCACCTGCTTCTCGATGTCCTCCAGCGACAGTTGACGGCCACCGACGCGATGCCGCTTCGCCGTGAACGCGCCGGCGACATGCTGGATGCTGTTGGTCGGATACTGGGCCGCCTTGCCCTGGATGGGATAGGCGTTGACGATCGTGCGCAGCACGAGGGCGTTGTACGCATTGAGCCAGAACGCCGCCTGCTCGTCGCGCGACCAGCCCTCGAAGGCGGCCGGCGGCACGTCGAGCGTGCTGATATAGGCGTCGAGGCGCCCGCGCTCGGCGCGCAGGGCGCGGTAGTAGACGAGGCCCTCGCGCACGTAGGTGTCGAGGATGATGTCGAGCGAGCGGTGCATCCCGACGTCGGGCGGCGACACGGTCTGCGCCGCAGCCGGCACCGACGCCCCCTGCCAGGAGATGCAGGCCACGGCCACGGCCAGCGCCGTCGCACGGAAGATCGAAGAACGCATCACGTCAGCCACTGTACCACCCGTCAGTAAACGCGTACCTATTTCGCCTTCGCGGTCGGCCTTCGGCATTGGGCCTTCAGGGATCGAACATCGGACATCAGACAGCCGGGCGTCGACACGCACCACCGGAGTCCTCCTCTAGTTCCCGGCGAACCGGCGGTCGAGCCAGTCGACGAGCGCCCGGGTGAACGCCTTCGGCTGCTCGATGTTGGCCAGGTGCCCGGCGGCGGGAATCGTCACGAGCGTCGCGCCAGCGATGCCGTCGGCCATCGTGCGCGCCGCCTCGGGTGGGGTCAGCGTGTCTTCGGCGCCGACCAGCACGAGCGCCGGACAGCCGATCCGCGCGAGATCCGGCCGGCTGTCGGGGCGCGTCCGCAGCGTGTCCAGCGCGTCCACCACGCCCTCCGTCGAGGCACCGGCCGCGAACTCGCGGACCTCCACGGCCCGATGTGGATCGTGGGTCTGCGTGGTCGCACCGAGCAGTCCTGGGAACATCGCATCGAGCACGGCGCCAGGGCCACCCTGCCGCGCCTTCTCCTGCATCGCCGTGCGCTTGGCGCGCGCCTCCTCGGTATCGGGCTCGGCGCGCGTATCGGCCAGCACCAGCCCGCGCACGCCGTCGGGCCGCTGGCGCCAGCACTCGAAGGCCACGTACCCGCCCATCGACAGCCCCGCCAGCACCACCGGCCCCGGCGCGAGCGCATCGACCAGCGCCCACACGTCGCGGGCATGATCGGCCACCGTACGGGCCGGCGGTTCGCCACGTCCCGACTTGCCCAGGCCTCGAAAGTCGGGCGCGAGACCACGCCAGCCCGGCGGCAGGGCGTCGAGTTGCGGCCGCCACATCAGGGACGACAACGGAAACGCGTGCAGGAAGACGATGGTCGAGGGCCCCTGCCCGTGTTCGGTGACGG
>DATJTM010000082.1:0-2433 GCA_035503395.1 Luteitalea sp. | reverse complement strand
CGGTGCGCTCTTACCGCACCTTTTCACCCTTACCTGCGTCAGGCCGATTCACCCCACCGGCCTTCCGCAGGCCGTCGCTTCGCGCCGGCCCCGCCGCGTGTGGCGTTACCCGGCTCACTTGGAAAGGAGTGGCGCGGCGTTGGATCGACAGCCGCGCCACTCCCGTCTGGAGTCAGCCGGCCTGACGCCGGCGGTATGTTTTCTGTGCCACTTTCCGTCGGGTTGCCCCGCCCGGGCGTTACCCGGCGCACTGCCCTGCGGAGTTCGGACTTTCCTCCAGTGAGGGACTCGCGCCCGTTCACCAGCGATCGCCTGGACGACTGCCGCAGCACGATGATAGCAGCCGGCACGCGGCCCTGTGAGCGGCCGGTGTGGCAGGTCAACCGTCCCGCTCCTGGCTGATCTCGTACTGTTCGAGCTTCTTGTAGAGGTTACTGCGCGGCGTGTCGATCACCTCGGCCGTCTTGGAGATGTTCCAGCCGTGCTCACGGAGCTTCTCGACCAGGAACTCGCGCTCGACCTGCTCCTTGAACTCCCGGAGCGTCGTGGCCTTGACCTGTGCGGGCGGCGGCACCGCCCCCGGCGGCGCTCCAGCCGATACCGCGGGGACCGGCTCCACGCCCAGGCCCGCCGGTGCAGGCACCATGGACTCCGGCACACCGGTCGCCACCAGCACCGGCGCAGCAACGGCAACCGCCGGGAATGTCGAAGCCGTCGGCGTAGCCGGGCCATCGACCCGCAGGAACTGCCGCAGGTCGGGTGCGTCGACCACGTCGCCGCGCGCCATGATCAGGATCCGCTCCACGGTGTTCTTCAGCTCGCGGATGTTGCCGCGCCACCGATGCTGCTGCAGCATCGTCAGCGCCTCCGGCGTGAAGCGTCGCGTGCGACCGCCCTCGGCGGTGAACAGTTCGGCGAAGTGCCGAACCAGCGCCGGGATGTCGTCGGGACGTTCGCGCAGCGGTGGTACGTGCACCGGAATCACGCTGAGGCGGAAGTAGAGATCTTCGCGGAACGTGCCGTCGGAGATCGCCGCTTCGAGGTTCTTGTTGGTGGCCGCGATGACACGCACGTCGACCTTGAGCGTGCGCTGCGAGCCGATCCGCTCGACCTCGCCTTCCTGCAGCACCCGCAGCACCTTGGCCTGGGTCTTCTGGCTCATGTCCCCGACTTCGTCGAGGAAGATAGTGCCGCGATCGGCCAGCTCGAACTTGCCGATCTGCTTGTCGGTCGCGCCGGTGAAGCTGCCCTTCTCGTGGCCGAACAGTTCGCTCTCGATCAGTTCTTCCGGGATCGCCGCGCAGTTGACCTGCACGAAGCGTTCGCGCGCGCGCAGGCTGTTGCGATGGATGGCGCGTGCCACGAGTTCCTTGCCAACGCCGCTCTCGCCGAGGATCAGCACGGTGGCATTGGTCGGCGCGGCACGACCGATGGCGTCCAGCACCTGCAACAGGGCCGGGCTCTGCCCGACGATGTTGTAGCGCGCGTCCTCGGCGCCACGCAGCCGCCGGTTCTCCTGTTCGAGTCGACTGGCGTTCAGTGAGTTGCGGACCGTAAGCAGTACGCGCTCGGTCGACAGCGGCTTCTCGATGAAATCGAGCGCCCCGAGCTTGGTCGCCTCGACTGCGGTGGCGACGGTGCCGTGTCCCGAGATCATCACGACCGGCAACGACTCGTCCTGCGCCTTCAAGCGGCCGAGGACGTCGAGGCCGTCCATGCCCGGCATCTTGATGTCGGAAAAGACGATGTCGGGCGCCTCGCTGCGCGCCAGGGCAAGCCCCTCCTCGCCGGTGGCGGCGAGCACGACGTTGTACCCCTCGTATTCGAGGATCATCCGCAGGCTCTCGCGGATGCCCGCCTCATCGTCGATGACCAGGATGCGTCCACTCATCAGACGTACAGCCTACCGCGTTGGCGGACCGACCGCAGTCAGGCGCCGGCCGGCGGCCATGTCGACGGATCGGCGAGCAGCGCCTCGAGCACCGCGTCGTCGCCAATCGGCACACCGAGTTCGCGGGCCTTGTCCAGCTTGCTTCCGGCCGATTCGCCGGCAATCACCAGCGATGTTTTCTTGCTGACCGAGCCCGAGACCTTGGCGCCCAGCGCCGTCAGCCGCTCCGAGGCCTCGTCGCGCGACATCCCGGCGAGCGTGCCGGTCAACACGATGGTGCGTCCCTCGAGCGGCTTCGGACCACGACCTTCAGGCACCGGGCGGCCCATGTTGAGGCCGGCCTTCTCCAGCTTCGCGATCAGCGCGACGGTCGCCGGCTCGTCGAAGAACCTGCGCACCGACGCGGCCACCACCGGGCCGATGTCGGACACCGATTGCAGGTGCTCGAGGCTGGCGCCGGCCACGGCCGGGAGCGTGCCGAATGCGTCAGCCAGCGCTTGCGCACCGCGCTCGCCGACGTGCCGGATCCCGAGCCCGAAGAT
>DATJTM010000081.1:0-6983 GCA_035503395.1 Luteitalea sp. | reverse complement strand
GAATATGCGGTGCAGACCCCACTGCACCGCATGTTTTTCGTCCGGCGTAAACCTCGACCCGCTGCGCTCCTGGCCCTCGCCCTGGCCGCGGCCGGGTGTCTTGGCCCCGCGCGGCCCGAGGCCGAGCAAAGCCTCGTGACTGTTGCCGCGATGCACCAGCATCACGCGACGTCGCCGGAACAGGGTGCGCCCGCCCGCATCGACGGGCACCTCGTTTTCGTCGACAACGTCTGGCGCCTCTACCTGGCCAGCGACGGCACCGGCTTCGTCGAAGTCGACCCCGGGACGCTCCGCACCGAGTTCCAGCCCGGCATGCGCGTGCGGGCCAGTGGCCGTCTGCGGACCCGCGACGGCCGCCTCGTGCTGGCCCTCGACAGCATCCGCGACACCGTGCGCGAGGACGTGCGCGCCCCGATCGTCGCAAGCGGGCCCGACGTGGCCCGCGGCCGCCACGACGGTCACCGTGTCCAGGTCACCGGCCTGGTCACCAACGCCCGGGTCGAACATGCCCGCCTGCGACTCGAGCTGCTGACGCCGGGACGACGAATCGTCGCCTGGCTCCGGCACGGCTCGATGTCGGATGCCGCGCCGATGCTGAACCAGCGCGTCTCGTTGACCGGGGTGCCGTTGCGCTACACCCCCGAGGCGAGGGCGCAGGGCCAGAGCGAACTGCTGGCCGACACCACGCCGACGCTGCTGCGCAAGGACACGACGGACGCCACGGCGACGGCGGCCTTCGACTACACCGACGCCGGTTCGATCCGGAGCGAGCGACGCGGCGACAGCCTGCTCGGCCGGCCGGTGCGCCTGCGCGGCCTCGTGACCTATTTCGATCCGCAGTGGCGGCTGCTGTTCGTGCAGGACCGCACCGCCGGCATCTACGTCGACATGCACGGCGAGGGCCCGATGCTGACCGCCGGCGAGGAGATCGAGCTGCTCGGCTCGACCAGCCCCGGCGAGTTCGCTCCCTCGGTGCGTTACCAGTCGCTGACGCGACGTGGCAAGGGACGATGGCCAACGCCGCAGAGGCCGCAGCTGCGGCACCTGACCGCCGGCCTCCTCGACTCGCAGTTCGTCGAGGTCTCGGGCATCGTCCGTCGGCTCTCGGTCGACGTCGTCCAGCACCTGAATCTCGAAGTCGACGTCGAGGGCGCCCGCATCACTGCGCAGGTCCCGTCCTTCACCGGCACCTGGCCCATGCATCTCGTGGATGCCGAGGTGCGCATCCGCGCGGTCGCGGGCGCCGAGTTCAACACGCGCCGGCAGCTCACCGGCATCCAGTTGCTGGTGCCGATGCTCGAGCAGGTGGAGGTGACGCGCCCGTCGCCGCGCGATCCGTTCACGACGCCGCTGCAGCCCGTCGACATGCTCCAGCGCTTCGATGCGACCGAGAACGTCGGCCACCGTGTCCGTGTGCGCGGCACGGTCACCTTCGCGCGCGGCACCACGCTCTACATCAGCGAAGCCGCCAGCGGCGTCGAGGTGCGTACGGTGGCCCGGGAGGCCGTCGGGCCCGGCGATGTCGTCGAAGCAGTCGGCTTCCCCACTCGTGGCGATCTGGCGCCGGTGCTGCAGGACGCCGTGGTGCGGCGCGTGGGTCACGCGCCACTGCCGGCCCCGGCCGTGCTCGACAGCGTCCTCGCGCAACAGGACGCACTCGAGAGCCAGTTGGTGCAGCTCGAGGGACGGCTGGTCGAGAAGGTCTCGACGCCCGACGGGCTGATGCTGGTACTCGAAGACGAGGGTGCACTCTTCTCGGCACTGCTGCCGGCCGAGGCCGCGCAAGCGCTCGAGAGCAAGCTCGCCGTCGGCAGCCGCCTCCGCACATCGGGTGTCTGCCACCTGCTGCCGTCGTTCGACGGCGGTGCCGTCCGCCGCGTCGAGTTGCTGGTGCCGACGGCTGCCAGTGTCGTCCACATCGCGGGGGCACCGTGGTGGACGCTGCGTACGCTCGGTGGCACGCTCGCGGTCGTCAGCATCGCCACGCTGCTCGTGCTCGGCTACGTCGTGCTGCTGCGCAGCGAAGTCCGCCAGCAGACGACCGACCTGCGTGAGGCCAAGGACGCCGCCGAAGCCGCCAGCCGTGCCAAGAGCGAGTTCGTGGCGAACATGAGCCACGAGATCCGCACGCCGATGAACGGCGTGCTGGGCATGACCGAGCTGCTGCTCGGCACTCGACTCGACAACGACCAGCGTCAGTACGTCGAGACGGTCAAGTGCTCGGCCGAGGCGCTGCTGCACGTCATCAACGACGTGCTCGACTTCTCGAAGATCGAAGCCGGCAAGCTCGAACTCGTGCAACTCCCCTACGACCCGCGCGACGTCGTCGGCGACGCCCTGCAGGCGCTGTCGGTGCAGGCGCATCGCAAGGGCCTCGAGCTCGCGTGGCGCGTGGCGCCCGACGTGCCGCCAGGCTTGATCGGCGACGGCGAGCGCCTGCGGCAGATTCTTCTCAATCTGGTCGGCAACGCCATCAAATTCACCGATGCCGGCGATGTCTCCGTCGACGTCTCGCGCCGTCGCGCCGCGGAAGGCGCCGGTGACACCGTCCTCTTCACGGTCCGCGACACCGGCATCGGCATCCCGGCCGAGAAGCAGCAACTGATCTTCGAAGCGTTCACCCAGGCCGACGGATCGACGACGCGCAAGTACGGGGGCACGGGCCTCGGCCTGTCGATCACGCTGCGACTGGTGAAGATGATGGGCGGCGCGCTGGAGGTGGAGAGCATCCCCAACCGCGGCAGCGTGTTCGCGTTCAGCCTGCCACTGCTCGAAGCAGAGGCCGCGCCGACGCATCGGCCCGGCGTGCCGCTGGACGGGCGCAGGGTGCTGGTCGTCGACGACCATGACGTCAACCGCAGCATCCTGCAGGAACTGCTCGGCGTGTGGGGCGTCGACGTGTCGGCAGCTGCCGACGTCCCGTCAGCCCTGGCACTGCTCGAGAAGCGCCCCACCGACGCGCCATTCGACATCGTCGTGCTCGATCGACACATGCCCGGCCAGGATGGTTTCGCGTTCGCCGAGCAGGCCCGCGGGCGGGGCCACCGCCTGCCGGTCGTGATGCTGACCTCGGATCGCGAGTACGGCGACCTGGCCCGCTGCGAAGCGCTCGGTATCGCGAGGCACCTCACCAAGCCGGTGCGCCCCCGCGACCTCGCCGAAGCGCTGCAGGACGTGCTCGGCGAGGCACCGACACCGACGGCGGTGCGCCCGCTGCAGGCCGATGGCCCGACGGCACCCTGTCAGGTGCTGCGCGTGCTCCTTGCCGAGGACAACCAGGTGAACCAGCGCGTCGCCTGCGCGATGCTGCGCAAGCGCGGCCACCACGTCGAAGTGGCCGACAACGGTCGCGACGCGGTCGCCGCCATTACACGCGGCACCTTCGACGTCGTGTTGATGGACGTCCAGATGCCGGAGATGAACGGTTTCGAGGCCACGGCCAGCATCCGCGCCAGCGAGCGGAGCTCGGGTCGTCGGCTGCCCGTCATCGCGATGACGGCGCATGCCATGGCCGGCGATCGTGAGCGCTGTTTCGCCGCCGACATGGACGGCTACCTCACCAAGCCGATCACCTACGCCGCGCTCGTCGCCGAGCTCGAACGCTTCGGTCCCGACACCACCGACCTGCCAGCCGCGGTCTGACGTCGGCGTCGCAGAGTTCCAGAGTTGGCCTGCGCATGCGCACGGTCGCATCGAGAGCTCGCACCCGTATCCGGTACCCGGTACCCGGTACCCGACTGCCCGGCGTCCGTCCCGGTGCCCGGTTCTCGGTGCCCGATCTGTCATCCCAATCCTGTATAACAGCGGCATGCCGCTGCTCACGTCGCCGGTCACTCGTCGTGTCTTCCTCGGCGCCGTCGGTGCCTCCGCGGCATCGGTGGCGTTCGCGCCTGCCGTCGGCGCGCAGGGCGCAGCGCCCCGCCCACTCCGGCTGGCGCTCCTGTCCGACACGCACATCCCGACGGACGCATCCGAGGCCTACCGCGGCTTCAAGCCGGTCGACAATCTCGCCAAGGTCGTCCCGCAGGTCACCGCCTCGTCGGTCGAGGGTGCGTTGCTCGGCGGCGACCTGGCGCGGCTCAAGGGCCTGCCCGAGGACTACGCGCGACTGAAGGGCCTGCTGGCGCCGATCACCGACAAGATGCCGGTCGCGATGGTGCTCGGCAACCACGACCACCGCGCGAACTTCCGTCAGGCGTTCGGGTCGGCTCCTGGTCAGCCCGAAGCCGTGGCCAACAAGCACACGACCACGCGCGAGGTCGGCGGACTGCGATTCGTGCTGCTCGACTCGCTGCTCGCGCCTGACGTGACGCCCGGCCAGCTCGGTTTGGCGCAGCGAGAATGGTTGTCGAAGTCGTTGACGGCGATGCCATCGACGCCGACCGTGATCGTCGTCCACCACACGCTCGGCGGTAACGACGGTGAACTGGTCGACGCCGAGCGCCTCTTCGAGACGCTGCGCCCGCACACGCACGTGAAGGCGATCATGTACGGGCACTCGCACAAGTACGAAGTGCGTGAACGCGAAGGGCTGCAGCTGATCAACCTGCCCGCGGTTGGGTACAACTTCATCGACAGCGAGCCGGTCGGCTGGGTGGAGTCGGTGTGGACGGCCGAAGGTGTGGACCTGACGCTGCGCGCGATCGGCGGCAACATGGCCGCCAACGGACAGACCACGTCGGTGCACTGGTCGCGCTAGCCGCGCGCAGCGCGCAGCGCGCAGAGGGGCTGACGGAGGCAAGGCCCGTTGTCCCAACGCGGCCCTTCGATCAGTCCACTTCCTCGAACCGGACCCGCCCCTGCGTCGACGTGAGTCCGACGACGACGAAGGGCCGCGGCAGTTCCGTTCCGACCCGGTCGTTGATGGCGGGACCACGCGTCCAGTGCACGACCACGCCGCCGGGCTCGGTGCGTACGCGCGTGATGCGCGGCATGGCCGGTCCCGTCCCCTCGTCGGGACTCACGATCGCCAGCAGCGTGACGCGCCCGAAGTCGATATCGGGACGAGGCTGTCGGGTCGGCAGCGACTGCCAGAAGTCGGTCCACGCCTCGTCGGTGGTGATCACGAGTGGCCCGCGGTGCGCGTGGCGTGTCAGCGAGCCATGGGCAACCGACAGCGGGGTCAGTTCGATCGACGCGGCTGTCTCGAGCGGCGGCGCAGTCGCCTCAGGCGCATCGAGGCGGATCGGCACGACGTGCCCATCGGCCGGCAGGATGGTCTCGCCAGGAACATCGACGACCATCCGATAGTTGCCTGCCCCGAGCCCCGCAGTGTCGACCACACCCGTCGAGGTCCTGACCGCACCGGTCGCTGCGGCATCGGTTGCCGTTGCCGTTCGTACGACGTTGCCTACGTCGTCGATCAGACGCACACGGACCGGCCTGGTGAGACGCGACAATGCGGTCGAGGCGCGCTCGACCTGGATGGCCAGCGGCGCGCCGCTGGGCGCGGCCCGGCGTATCGTCGGTCGGACGCCTCGGTCGTCGTTCGACAACAGCACGGGCACGCCCACCGTGAGTTCTTCGCGAGGCGTGAGCACCTGAAGCGGCGCGAGCACGAGACCGGCACGGGCGGCATCCGAGGTGACGGCGGCTACCCGCAGCTGGTGATGCCCTGGCGGTACGTCGAGCGTGATGCTGCCTTCCATTGGTTCGCCGCCGGCCGGTCGCGCGATCTGCACACCCTGCACTGCCGACGCCTGGCCTTTCTGGTCAACCACCAGCAACTGCGCCAAGACGGAGGGCGACTCACCGATCGCATCGCGGTCGACCTCGAGTGTGACGAGGACTCGACCCTTCGCGCCCGTTGCCACCTGTGGCGCCACGTGCAAGCGCATCGCGAGCGTTCCCTGCGAGATGGCGCCGCGCATCGTCTGCTGCAGCAGCACCGTGGTCGCCTCCCCTCCCGGCTTGGGCACGGGCGCAGTGTCGGCTGGGACCACGTAGGCGCGACGGGCTGACACCCGGGCGCCACGTCGACGCACCTTCACCTCGATGCGCCGACGCCCTGCGTCGTTGGTGGCTGTCGACTCGAACGCCAGGATGTACGCCGCGGTGTTCTGCTCGACGACGGTGGCAAGGGCCGTCTCCAGGTTGTTGGTCCACTGGATCCAGCGGCCGCCAGTGTCGCGCGCGATCTGACTGAGGGGGACAGCCACCATGTCATCGGTGCCGAGTGCGATCGCGCTTCCTCCCGGGCCGCCGAACTGGGTGTCGGCGGTTCCCACGCGCATCCGACCGCCGCTACGACGGTCCATGCCTCCGGGTGTCGCAGGCGTCACGTAGTTTTCGCGCGGATCGACCGGGTACACCGTGACGTCGCCTCCGAGCACACCATGGAGTGCGGCAAGCTGCGCCGACTGGTTGCCCTTCGGGTCAAGCGGCGAGACACCCATGTCCGTGGTGAGCCAGAACAGCACTTTGCGCCGCGAGCCGGCTTGCGCCAGCAACTGACCCACCGCGCGAATCGCTCCGGCCCGGCGCGCCGCGCGGGTGGGGTCGGCGCAGTCCGGCGACTGATCCACCGCGGAGCCGACGCCGCATGGCGCGTCGACGCTGCTCGGCGTGGTCTGCGGTGCGTAGGCATTGGCAGGAGGGCCCGACAGCAGGAACTGTCCGCGGAACGTGCGCACGGCTGCCGCGTGATCGTCACCGGGCGGAGTCAGTGTGAGCAGCGACCCGCCGTCGCCACTCGTCTTGACGACGCTCAGAAGTGCGTCCTTCGGCACCGCACCGACCACGCCCAAGCCTGCGCGGATCGCGCGATGCGCGTCGTAGGGGCTGACGTTGAGGTCGTCGAGCAGCAGCACGTACACCGGTGCCTCGGCGTTCACGCGACTGGACAGGATCTGCTCGCGACGCCCTGCGATTGTCGCGGCAGGAACTGGAGGCGTCGCAACGGCGGGCATGGCCAGGAAGCGCGCCGACACCAGCGGCCGTCGCTGGCCCTCGTCGAGCACCTCGAAGTCGTCGATGGTCAGGTC
>DATJTM010000080.1:0-2118 GCA_035503395.1 Luteitalea sp. | reverse complement strand
CCAGCGCCGCCGCGCTGCTGCCGAGACCGGCGCAGGCCGGGATGTCACACGTCACGCGGACGTCGAGCGACGGGACACCCGTGGCACGCGCGGCTGCGCACACGGCGCGGAAGCCGGTGACGATGAGGTTGTCGCCGGGTGGCACCGGGCCCTCGAACTCGCAGCGCACGTCGCCGGCGCCGTCTTCGGTGATCGCCGTCACCTCAACCCGCAGGTAAAGCGCCAACGCCAAGCCGAGCGCATCGAACCCGGGCCCGAGATTGGACGTCGAGGCCGGCACGACGACGGTGGCCAGTGGGCGCGCGGGGCTCATGCGAGCACCGGCAGACACAGCGGCGGCGTGACGTGGAACGGCAGCGTCGCGATCTCGGCGAGGGCGGTGGCCATCGACGGGGTCGGACACGCCTCGAGCGTGATCACGAAGGGCAGCCGATCCTTGGTGCCGCCAGGCTCCTGCAGCACCGCGTCGATGTTGATGCCATGCGCCGAGAAGATCGTCGCAAGACTGGCGATGATGCCGGGCCGATCGTTGACGACGAGCCGCAGGTAGAACGGCGCGACCTTGAGGTCACCGACGGCGACCGGTGCCGCGGTCGGCGGCCACGCGGCGGGCGTGCCACCGGCTCGACGGGCAAGCGCGAGCAGGTCGGAAACGACGGCGACGGCGGTCGGAAAGCCGCCGGCGCCGTATCCGGAGAATGTCGTCTCACGTCCGTAGGCGCCACCAGCGACGATCAGGTTCTGGCTGCCGATGACGCGCGCGAGCGGCGAGGTCAGAGGCACGAGCGCCGGACCGACGCGGGCTTCGACGTCACCCTGCGCGGCCGACACGCGTGACACCTGGCGGATCGTCGACTGCAGCCGCCGTGCATACACGAAGTCGTCGTCGCTGATCGTGCGGATGGAGGCGCAAGGGACGTCGGCGGGGGAGAGGTCGATGCCGAGACCGACGCGGGCCAGGATGCAGAGCTTCGCACGCGCGTCGTAGCCTTCGAGGTCGTCGGTGGGATCGGCTTCGGCGAAACCCTGAGCTTGCGCCTCGCTGAGCGCGGCCTCGAAGGCGAGACCGGCCGATTCCATTCGCGTCAGGATGTAGTTACACGTGCCGTTGAGGATGCCGGAGACGCTGGTGAGGCGATCGGCGGCGATACCTTCACGCAGGCCGCGGACGACCGGGATGCCGCCACCGACGGCGGCCTCGAACAGCAGGTCGACCTCTTGCCGCGCCGCGAGGGCGAGCAGCGACTGACCGTGCGTCGCAATCAGCTGCTTGTTGGCGGTGACGACGGGACGGCCGGCCGTGAGCGCGCGTTCGTGCCACTGCCGCGTCGGATCGACCCCGCCGATCACTTCGACGACCACGTCGACCTGGCCATCGAGCACGTCCTCGACGCGGTCGGTCCAGGTGACGCTTCCTGGAATCCAGTCCACCCGCTTGCGCGCGACGTTGCGGTTGAACACGTGCGTCAGGGTCAACAGCCCGTCGGTGCGTTCGACCAGCAGTCGCGCCACCGATTGGCCTACCGTACCGAAGCCGAGCAGTCCCACGGACAAGGGCATCAGCGCCGATTCTACATGTGATGTGAATATGCGCATGGCTGGATGCGCGAGGTATGACGAAGTTGTGCCGGATGAGGACCGCGGGGCTGCGGCGCCGGTGAAAAGGGGCCGAACGGGTGCGAGTCGTCCGGCCCGAGGAGGGACGTGCGTACTGCTGGCTGTTGTCGAGCCACACGCGGATGAGCGCGTGTAACGCGGACGTTACTGCGGTGGCCCGGAGAAGGGAAATTGAATGTGGTTATCGTTCGCGCAGGGTTGCGTTATGGCATCGCCAACTGCCGACTCCTCGACTGCCCCTCGCCGACACTGCCAACTGCCGACTGCCGACTGCCGCCTGCCGTCCTTCCCCTCACAACCCGAATGTCATTCGGACGGAGAACGTGCGGCCGTCCTGCGCCAGGAAGTCCTGAAGGAACTCCGCGCCGACCGGATGGGCGTAGTCCTGGTCGAAGGCGTTGTAGATCGACGCCGCGAGGGCGCCCTTGAAGCGCAGCGGCACGTAGCGCCACGTGAAGTGCGTCAGCGAATAGGCCGGCGTCTCGGACGCCACGTCGCTGA
>DATJTM010000079.1:0-3301 GCA_035503395.1 Luteitalea sp. | reverse complement strand
GCGGCGTAATAGCGGGCCCGCAGGCCGGCGTCGGTGCTGCCGAAGTCCTCGGCCGTCTTCGTCAGCTGCGCGAGCGCGGCGTCGGCGCGCGCCGCTTCGGTCGCGTAGGTGCCGGCGGCCGCCGGGGCGACCGGCGGCGTGCCGGGCGTGGCCGCGGCGGCGGGCGGCGTCACCGGGGCGTTGAGGATTTCCACCGCGGCCGACAGCTGGGCGGCGGCGCGTTCCTCGGTGCGGGCCTTGAACGCGCGATAGCCCAGGAGACTGCCGACGACCAGCAGGACACCCACCAGCCCGAGGCCGATCGTCCGCCCGTGCTGGGAGGCAAAAGTGCTGGCCGACATCAGCGCGTCGGCCGCTTCGTTGTGCTTGAGTTGTTCGCGTTCGGCTTTGTTCATGGTGTCAGTGCCCTGCAGGTCCGTCCTGCAGGAGCCGTGGTGAGCGTGCCCGGAGTCGAACCGGGGACCTGCCGCTTAGGAGGCGGCCGCTCTATCCATCTGAGCTACACGCTCACGCGGTCCGGTGGCCGCACCTCTCCTCTTGTGGGACGTTTGACGCTCCGGACCATCCGCCATGATGCACTGCCCTGCCGTGCCTGAGCAAGGCAAGACCCGCATGCTGCGGGGTGCCCCTCAATCGTCGTACGGGAGGACGGCGTGCACCGGCACGTCGCCGAGCCGCGCCCGCCCCTTCAGGAATGTGAGTTCGACGAGGAAGGCACACGCGGCGACCTCGCCTCCCAGCGCCGTCACCAGATCGATCGTGGCACGCGCGGTGCCGCCCGTCGCGAGCAGGTCGTCGACGATCAGCACCCGCTGCCCCGGCGTGATCGCATCGGCGTGGATCTCGAGGGTGTCCGAGCCGTACTCGAGGTCGTAGGTCACCTTCCGGGTCGTGGCCGGCAGCTTGCCCGGCTTGCGCACGGGCACGAAACCTGCGCCGAGCTGATAGGCCAGCGCCGCCCCGAAGATGAAGCCGCGGCTCTCCATGCCGACGACCAGATCGACCGGCGTGCCCACGTAAGGCGCGGCCATCGCGTCGAGCGCGCGCTTCAGGCCGTCGCGGTCCCGCAGGAGCGTGGTGATGTCGTAAAACAGGATGCCCGGCTTGGGAAAGTCGGGGACGTGGCGAATCTTGGCCTTCAGCAGGTCTGCGCTCATGCGGTCCGGAGGTCTCGTTGATCAATCGTCGGTCAAGCGATCCGGAAGCCCGTGGCGCCCTCGGGCACCACGTCTTCGGTCGTCACGTCATCCACGCGGGCGTGCGGCGGGCCTTGCCACAGCCGCCATTCGAAGCGGGCCAGCGTCTCGGCGTCGGCCTCGGCGCGGGCTTCCACCGAGCCGTCAGGCAGGTTGCGCACCCATCCGTGCACGCCCTCGCTGCGGGCGAGGTCGGCCACGAAGGCCCGAAAGCCCACACCCTGCACGCGCCCGGTCACACGGTACTGCACGGCCCTGGACATGTTCACCAGAATTTCCTGCCGGTCACGGCGTCCGCGTCGGCCGCGGCGCGGTCGGCCGCGCTCGTGCCCCAGGCCTGCACCTCGTCGACCGTCGGCACCGTGGTCGCCACCGGCGCCAGCCGCCGTCGCCGCAACGCCTGGTTGAAGGTTGCGACGTCCCTGGCGATCGCCGCATCGACGCGCGCCAACTGCACGTCCAGCCGCGTGGAGAGGTCGTCGAACACGGCGACGCTCTGCGCCGTGGGCGCGCCGTCGCCGGCCTCGACGACATTCTGCAGCGCCGCGAGCTTGTTGTTCAGCCGAATCGGGAAGTTGAGCGGATCCTGGCTGCTGCGATTGCGATGCTGGTAGATCTCGCCTTCGATGTCGGTGAGGAGCGTCGCGAGCGTCGTTGCCGGCTTCGCGAGCTGGGCGACGCCCTTGCTCCGCTCCTCGACCTGTCGCCGGATGTGCCGTAGCCGCAGGACGGCCTCGTTGGCGGCGTGCACCTTGCCGTTGATGCGCCGGGCCAATGCGGATTGCGCCTCGACGTCGGCTGCGGAGACGCGGGTGCGCGGATCGGCAGTGATCGTCAGCGGTACGACCTGCGTCTCGCCGTCGGCGGTCACCCGCGCCTGATAGGCCCCGGGCACCACCAGCGGACCAGCGACACGCCCGGCCCACAGGATCATGCCCGGGAAGTCACGGGCGGCCTGCATCCGCATGTCCCACCCAAAGCGGTTCATGCCGGCCTTGTTGCCGACGCGGGCCGGCGGCGGACCGCCGCCCTCGTCATCGTCGACGCCCGCGGCAGCCCCGTCGTTCTTCTTCGGAGGCTCGTACGCCACGGTGCGCAGCACCTGTCCCTGCGCATCGAGGAACTCCAGCTTCACGTCGCGCGCGTCCGCTTTGAGCAGGTAGTCGATCGGCACGCTGGCATCGACGCGCCGCGTTGCCTCACCAGGCGTGAACACGTGCAGCGCCTTGCCGGCCAGGTCCGGTGTGAACTGCCGCAGCGCCGCGATGTCGTCGAGCACCCAGAACGAGCGGCCATGCGTGCCGATGACCAGGTCGTTCTTCTCCACCACGATGCCGTGGACGGGGGTGACCGGCAGGTTCAGCCGCAAGGACGTCCAGGCCCCGCCGTTGTCGAACGAGACGTAGAGTCCCTGCTCCATGCCGAGATACAGCAGACCGGGTCGCGTCGGATCCTCGCGGATGGCGCGTGCGAAGTCGTCGCCCGGCAGTCCGCCGACGATCGACGTCCACGTGGCGCCGTGGTCATCGGTGCGGAAGACGTACGGCGCGCGGTCGGCCTTCTGATAGCGGTTGGCCGCCACGAACGCCGTGCCCGCCTTGTGTGGCGAGACCTCGATCAGACTGATGCGCGCGAACGCCGGCAGGCTCGGTGGCGTCACGTTGTTCCACGATGTCCCACCGTCGCGCGTCACATGGACGAGCCCATCGTCACTGCCGGCCCAGATGACGCCGGCATCGTGGCGCGAGGGCGCGACCGTGAACACCGTCGCATAGGTCTCGACGCCGGTCTGATCGAGCGTGATCGGACCGCCGGATGGCCCGAGCGTCGACGGGTCGTGCCGGGTCAGGTCCGGGCTGATGCGCTCCCACGCCTGGCCGCCACTGCGGCTGCGCCACACGTGCTGCGAACTGGCGAAGAGCACGTCCTTCTCGATCGGCGAGACGACGATCGGGAACGTCCACTGGAAGCGCTCCTTGATGTCGCCGGCCGAATAGCCCATCGGGTTGTCGGGCCAGATGTTGATGGCACGCTGGGTCCCCGTGCGGCGATTGAAGCGCGTGAGCATGCCGCCGTAACTTCCGGCGAAGAACTCGTCGGCGTCC
>DATJTM010000078.1:0-5913 GCA_035503395.1 Luteitalea sp. | reverse complement strand
AACTACGTGCGGCTCAACGAATTCCCCGAGTGGTTCGTCGTCGAACCGAACTGGCTGTACACGGTGACGGCGCCGAATCAGGCGTCGCGGCTCCGGCTCGGATCGGAACTGGTGCGCGGGGAACCGTTCACGGCCGGCACGTGGACGATCACGCCGCTCGGCCCGCCGCCCTTCGGCCGTCGCACGCTGCAGCCGTAAGGAGGCCGATGCCCGTCATCGGCGGTGCGCGATGTTCGATGCGCAATGTCGAGAGCGCGCAATCAACGCGGCGCGATGCCGGGGACGGGTGAGGCAGGCGCCGCTGCATCCGGGCGACGGAGTGCTGCGGCACCGTACAGCCCGCCCAGGCCCATCGTGTCGACCGCGCTGCTCGGCACGATCATCAGCGCGCCCTTCTCCTTCAGTCCTTCGTAGAGCATGTTCATGCCGCGCAGGTGCAGCGCGGTGGGGTTCTGTTCGTAGACGCGCGACGCCTCCTCGAACGATCGTGCGACGGCGAGTTCCGCTTCGCCGAGGATGATCCGCGCCTGCTTCTCGCGAGCGGCCTGCGCTTCCCGCGACATCGCGTCCTGCAGTTCGCTCGGAATGACGATGTCGCGCATCTCCACCGACGACACCGTCACGCCCCAGGGCGTCGACCGGTCGTCGATCAGCTTCTGCAGTTCGGCCTCGATCTGTTCGCGCCCCCGTAGCAGGTCGCCGAGGGTGGTGCGGCCGATGATGTCGCGCAATGCCGTCTGGGCCGCCCAGCTCACCGCCTGCGGATAGTCCTGCACTTCGAGTGCGGCCTTCTGCGGATCGTGTACGAGCCAGAAGAGCACGGCATCGACGTTCACCGGCACCGTGTCGAGGGTCAGCGTCTGCTCGGCGGCGAACGTGGTCGTCACGGTGCGTTGGTCGATCCAGGACGGAATGCGGTCGATCAGCGGCACCACCCAGAACAAGCCGGGGCCGCGCAGCCCGGTGAAGCGGCCGAGCCGCAACACCACCGCACGCTCCCACTGCTGCGCGACCTGCGGCGATTGCATCGCCACCAGGCCCAGCACCGCGGCGACCGCCACGGGAATCGGTGATGCGGTGACAAGGCTGGCGGCGGTACCCAGCCCCACGACGACGGCGAGGATCACGAGGCCGACGACGTTGGCGCGCGGCATCGTCGCCGCCGCCACTTCCGCCGCCGATCGGCTGCTTGGCGTGCTCGGAAACATCTACGCTCCTCCTGCCTTGCGGGCATCGAGACCTTCGATCACCTCGTCGACGGTGAATCCGGCGGCGTCGGCGTCGGCCAGGACGCGGGTCACGAACTGCGTGAGCAGGCGTCGCCGTTCACGGGCCGGCACGCTGCGGGGTGCGCCCGCCGCGATGAACGACCCGACGCCGCGCCGCGTCTCGATCACGCCGGCGCTCTCGAGCGCGGCGTAGACGCGGGCAACCGTGTTGGCGTTGATCGACAGTTCCACGGCCAGTTGCCGCACGGTGGGCAGCTGGTCGCCGGGCTGCAGCCGCCCGGTGGCGATCGCCGCCCGCACCCCGCGCTCCAGTTGCGCGTAGTTGGGCGTGGGATCGCCGGTGTCGAGCGTGACGATGCTCATTTGTACTAGTACATTGGTACACTCTAGACAGATTGTCAAGGAGCGTGTTCGGGCACCGGGAACCGGGAACCGGGAAACGGGAACCGGGAAACGGGAACCGGGAAACGGGTGCCGGGTGCCGGGTACGGGGTACCGCGTGCCGGGTACCGGGTGCCGGATGCCGAGTGCCGGGCACGGACATCGGACACCGGAGATGGCGTCGGCCCCCACACCACACGTAGGCGTCGAGCTTCAGCTCGACGCTCAGTGCTTCTGATCTGCCGCACATCACTGACCGTCGACCTGAAGGTCGACGGCTACGAAATTCTTGACGATCTGCGTTCCCCGTTCCCCGTTCCCCGAATCCCGGTTCCCGGTTCCCGTCGTTCGTCGTTCCGCGTTCGACGTTCGACGTTCGTCGTTCGTCGTTCCCTTGTTCTGTTCGCCGCCCCTCGTCGTTGTCGTGACTGGAGGACTCCCATGCATCGGCGACAGTTTCTGCAGGCCGCGGGCGCGGTCGGTCTGTTTCCTCTCGTGTCAGCGCGGCTGTCCGGCTATTCGGCGCGCGCGGCGGGCGACGTCGACGCGGTGCGCGGCGACGGCACGGCGGTCACGCTGCCCGCGTCCGCACTGAAGGACTTCGCCGCCAGCATGCGGGGCCCGATGCTGCTCGCCGATTCGACCGGCTACGACACGGCGCGGCTCGTGCTCAATCCCGCGATCGACCGTCGTCCGGCGCTCATCGTGCAGCCCACCGGCGCCGCCGATGTCCGGCGGGCGGTGAGCTTCGCAGCGGCCCATCAACTCCTCGTCGCCGTGAAGTGCGGCGGCCACAGCTTCTCCGGCATGTCGACGTGCGATCGCGGCATGATGATCGACCTCTCGAACATGCGCGGCGTCCGCGTCGATGCGACGGCGAAGCGGGCCTGGGTCGAGGGCGGCAGCCTGCTGGGGCTGGTGGACTACGAGACCGCGGCCGCCGATCTCGTCACGCCGCTCGGCACCGTCTCGCACACGGGCGTAGGCGGGCTGACCACGGGTGGCGGCTTCGGACGTCTTGCCCGGAAGTTCGGCCTTGCCGTCGACAACGTCATGTCGGTGGACGTGGTCACCGCCGACGGCAAGTTGCGTCACGCCGATCGCGACGAAGAGCCGAACCTCTATTGGGGCGTCCGCGGTGGCGGTGGCAACTTCGGCGTGGTGACAACCTTCGAGTTCCAGTTGCACCCGCGTCCGAAGCAGTTCGTCGCCGGCGAGATGGTCTTCCCCATCGCCAGAGCGCGCGACCTCCTGCGCTTCTACGCCGACTTCACGCCGACGGCACCCGACGAGTTGTACGTCGACGTCGTCATCGCGCAGCCGCCGCAGGGCCGCGATGGCGTGGCGCTGTTCCACGTGTGTTACTGCGGCGACCAGCCCGATCGTGATCTCGCCGCGCTTCGCAAGCTCGGCACGCCGCTCGCCGACACCGTGAAAGCCACCGACTACGTCGCGTTCCAGCGGTCCGGCGACGTCAAGGATCCCCGCGCGGTCGGCACCTACCTGAAGAGCGGCTTCACGACCGGAATCAGCGAGGCCCTCATCACTGGCATCCTCGAGGGCTTCAAGGGCGATCCGGGCCGCAGCACCGCCGTCTTCACCCAGCACGCTGGCGGCGCCATCGCCAGGCCGGCCGTCGGCGACTGCGCCTTCCCGCACCGCCATGCACAGCACAGCCTCATGCACGCCGTCGGCTGGCCGATGGGCACGGACGGCGCGCCGCACATGGCGTATGCGCGCAAGTACTGGAGCACCCTCGAACCGCTCACCAGCGGCTTCTACGTCAACGAGGTCAACGACGAGTCGCGCGCCGTGCTGAACGCCAACTATCGCGAGAACTTCCCGAAGATGGTCGCGACCAAGAAGCAGTACGACCCGACGAACCTGTTCCGCCTCAACGCCAACGTGCAGCCGGCATGAAGACCGTCCTCGGCTGCCTGGGCAGCCTCGTCCTCTTCGCCGCCCTTGCCTACGGCATCGAGCAGACGGCCATGAGTCAGGTGGCGGCGATGTGGCGGCCGTGGCTGTCCATTGTCGCCGGGGCCCTGTTCGCCGTCGGCATTTCCAACGGCTTCCAATTGCTCACGGGCTACGGACAGGGCGCCTCGTCGCGCGACTCGCTCATCGCGCGCGCCACGAGCGGCATCCCTCCCGACGGCGGCGGCGTGATGGTCGTCACCGGCAGGGCCCGCCCCGACGGTCCTCTCCTGACCGCTCCCATCACGGGTCGCCCCTGCGTCGCCTACGACTACCGGATCTTCGAGGTCCGCGGTCGCGATGCCGAGAGCGAGCAGACCGCCGTGACGTGGTGGGGCTACGCCTGTCAACCGTTCGTGATCGACACCGGCCGCCGCGCCGTGCGCGTGGCGGCGATGCCGCGCCTCGGCAAGGGCCACGTCGACCACTCGCCGGACGTGGACGCACGACTCCGGCGCCTGGTCGGCGGCGCCGTCGCCTTCGAGCCAGTCACCGGCATCATCGGGATGGCGTCGACGTTGCCCGCGATGTTCAAGGACGTCGTGAACGCACAGGGCGGCGGCATCAGGCGCGACTGGCACCGCAAGGATTCTCGCGTTGTCGATCCGACGACGCAGACGCTCGAGGAGTCCGTGCTGCCCGCCGATGAAGAGGTCTCGGTGATGGGGTACTGGTCGCCGGACCAGCAGGCCATCGTGCCGGAGCCGGGAGCCATTGCCGGCACTCCGGTCACCGCAGCGCTGGGCCGCGCCAGGAACGTGCTCGATCAGGCGCCGGGCGCGCCGCCGTCGATCCGCGCCGTGGGGATCACCGGCGTCGCATGCGTGGCGCTGGGGAGTGCGCTCGTCTGGGCGGCGGGCGCCGGCTACTTCGCGCCCTGACGCCGTTCGTACGCCACCACGCCGCCCACGACCGTCACCACCGACTGAATCTGCCGCAGACGCGCATCCGGCGCCGCCAGCACATCGTCGGACAACACCGCGAGGTCGCCGAGTTTGCCGACCTCCAGCGATCCGCGCGTCGCCTCGTCGAAGGTCAGGGCGGCCGCGCCGGTCGTCATCATCCGCAGGGCCTGTTCGCGCGTGATGGCTTCGCCCTTGCCTACCACCAGCCCGTGCTCGGTCCGTCGTCCCGTCGCCGTCGCGATGGTCAGGAACGGGTTGAAGGGGTTCATCGCCGTGTCGCGGTCGATGCCGAACATGTGGTCGGTGTTGATGGCGATCGGCACACCGGCATCACGCCAGGTCCGCAGGCCGATGAAGTGCTCGAGCCGCGCCGGTCCGAGCGCCTTCAGCAACGTATCGACGTCCTTGTAGAACCACGCCGGCTGCGTATCCACGTACACGCCGAGCGCGGCCGCACGACGCGCCACGTCTGCCGTCGGGAAATACGCGTGAATCAGCGTGGGGCGCGCATCCTTGCGCGGATGCGCCTGCTGCGCCGCCTCGAAGGCGTCGAGCACGACGTCCACGCCGGCATCGCCGGTGACGTGCGCGCTCACCTGCCAGCCCTTCGCGTAACCGGCGACCATCACCGCACGAATTGCCTCGGGTGTTGTCGTCAGGAAGCCACGGTATGCGTCGCCCTGGTCGCCATACAGCGCCCGTGAGGCAGGCCCATACGGCTCGCGCATGTACGAGGTGCCGAGCAGGATGCCGCCATCCACCGCGAGCTTCAGCGGCCCGACGCGCAGGCGGTCGTCGCCGGCTCGCGGCTGCAGCGGAATGGCGTCGATGATCTTCGCGGCGTCGGCGGCGGCCAGTCCGGTCGGCAGCTGCAGCGTCATCGTCGTACGGACGGCCAGTCGCCCGGCCGCCTTCATCGACTCGTACGTGCGATATCCCTCGACGCTGCCGCCACGCTCGACGATGCTCGTGATGCCGGAGGCGAGATAGCTGCGGTGCAACGCCTCGATCTGCTCGAGCGGGACCGCTTTGGTGACGGGAGGACGGAAGCGCGCCAGCATGCCGGCCGCGTTGCGCAGCAGTCCGGTCGGCGCGCCGCCAGCGCCGCGGACGATTGCCGCCCCCTGCGGGTCGGGCGTCTCCGCGGTGATGCCGGCCGCCTTCAGTGCGGCCGAATTCAGGACGAATGCGTAACCACCGTCGACCACGACGGGCCGATCGGGCAACGCGGCGTCGAGCTCTTCACGGGTCGGGAAGCGACCCTCGCGCACACGCGTCGGGAACACGCGTGTGGTCCACACCCAGGCCGGCGACGGCACGCGCACGGCTTCCTTCTTGACCCACGCCTGGATTTCAGCCACCGACGACAGCGTCGAGAACGGCGTGACCGCCTCGACGGGCGCCGCCATCAGCGTGTGAAC
>DATJTM010000077.1:0-2078 GCA_035503395.1 Luteitalea sp. | reverse complement strand
GATCCGGCCTCCAACATCAAGACGGCCGAGGACGCGATCTGGTGGGCCGCCACGACGATCACCACCGTGGGCTATGGCGATCGATTCCCGGTCACGACCGAGGGCCGGATGATCGCCGCGATGCTGATGGCGGCCGGTGTCGGCGTCTTCGGCGTGCTCTCGGGCCTGCTGGCTGCCTGGTTCACCGAGCCGGCCCAGGCATCGGCGCAGCGCGACGAAGCGATCGCCGAACTCCGTGCGTTGCGCGACGAGATCCGCATGCTGCAAGAGCGGCTCGATGCACGGAGCTGAACACGGCAGCTGACGAACGACGAAACCCGTCGGCCTTGGGCCATGGGCCTTCGTTGAGGGGCTACGGGCTACAGGCTGCAGGCTACCTGCGCGCACTCCCGTTCGGGCCCACAGGCGGCCTACGGGTTTCGGTCTGCGGCCTACAGCCTACGTGCGGCCACTGCCGCGGCCGACCGGCCGACTGCCGACTGCCGACTGCCGTTGATGTAAGCTCTGCCTTTCATCGCGGCGTTCGCGTCGCTGGAGACGCCGCATGTCCGAGAAGCTCTTGTCCGCCGCCGAGTCCGACCGCCTGCTCGAGAGCGCATGGAGTTATTTCGCACGCCAGTTGCCGGACGGACACGTGATGCCGTCGCCAGGCGTGCTCATCGCCAACGGTCGCTCGCCGCTGCCGTTCATGAACGCCGCCATCCTGACCGACGTGGTTGTCGACGCTGACGATCTGCGCCGCCGGGTCGGAGCGGCGCGCGAGCAGTTCGAGCCGCTCGGCCTGCAATGGATCCTCATGTTCCCCGAGGACCGCACGCCATCGTCAGTCGACGTCGCCGGCATCTGCGGCGAGGCGAAGCTGCAGTACATGATGCCGATGCGCGGCATGGTGACCGACGCGCTCGCCGCACCGGTGCGCACCTTGCCGGCCCTGGACCTGCGCGTCGTGGAAGACGCGGCCGGGCGTCAGGCCGTCGCCGACCTGAACGCAGCGGGCTACGGCATTCCCACCGAGATCGTGCGTCCGGCCACCGAGCCGGCGTCGATGTGGTCGCAGATGGTGGGAGTGGTCGGCTACGTCGACGGTGAACCGGTGTCGACGGCGTCGGTCGCCGCGGTGGACGACGTCGCCTACGTTGCGCTCGTTGCGACCAGCCCTGCGTACCAGGGGCGCGGCTACGCCGAGGCCGTCATGCGCGACGCACTCGGTCAGGCGCGGAACCGCTGGGGCGTCACGCGGACGATCCTGCACGCCACGCCCGCCGGCGCGCCGGTCTACACGCGCATGGGGTACGAGGACGTCGGCGGCTATCACGTCTACGTCAGCGGGGAGTAGCCGCAGCACGAACGACGGACACGTACAGGGCAGTCGGCAGTCGGCCGGGACGTTATCCAGCTGGCGGCACGGGCTGTCGTGCGATGCACACGCCAGACCCCCGGGTAGGCTGTAGGCCGTAGGCTGTAGGCGGATTTCGGCAGTCGTCAGTCGGCAGTCGGCAGTCGGCAGTGGCCCGAGGGGTCGCTGCGCAGATGGCAATGCCGTCGGTGCGATGATGGCTCGGGAGCGCACATGCCTCGAGCTCGCGTCGAACCTCGCCCGGTGTCGCTGACGTTCGCGAAGGATGTCGTGAAGCGGCATCCGGACCTGCCGCGCAACCTGTCGGCCGTCGAACTGACCGGAGACGATCTGTGGCTCGGCTCGGATGAAGGCACGACGATCGAGCGGCTGTCGCGCAAGTCCGACGACACGTTCGGCCGGCACGAGAGCATCGAACTGTCGCCGTTCCTGGCGCTTCCCGCGGCTGATCAGGAGCTCGACATCGAGGGTCTCGCGTTCGATGGCGCTTACCTCTGGATCACCGGTTCGCACAGTCTCAAGCGTGAACGACCGAGTATCGGCAAGTCGGCCGGCGCGATCGAGCAGCTCGGCCGGATGGTGCGCGAGACCAATCGCTACATCCTGGCGCGTATCCCGTGCGTCCGCGATCCGCAGACCGGTCGGTTCACGCTGTACAAACAGACGATCGACCCGCGTGACCCGACGGCCACGCTGACCGCCGCGCAACTGTTCGGCACCG
>DATJTM010000076.1:0-3837 GCA_035503395.1 Luteitalea sp. | reverse complement strand
CGCCCACCGTCGCCCGCATCCCCTACTGGGCCGTGAAGACGATCGCCTGCATCGGCAGGCGCATCGGTGCCAGGCCACCAGCGTCGGCCAGGCGGACGGCGGCTCGTTCGACCAGCTCGCCGAGGTCGGTGGCACCGCGCTCCTGCAGTTGCGTGAACAGCGGCGTGCCGAACAGCAGGCCGGTCGCCGCGTGGTGGGCCGTCTCGCTTTCGGCCGTCGAGGCGATCGTCTCGGATCGCACGTAGCCGAAGCCCGCCTCGTGCATCAGGTCGGTGACGACCGCCGCATCGTGCATGGAGTACGGCCGTGTGAGGAACTGCGGCGGGTCGCCGGGGAACCCCTCGGCGAGCACCTCGTGGACGGTACGGCTCACGGGGTTGTCGGCCAGCGACGCCCACGTCGAGAGCAGCAACACGCCGTCGGTCGTCAGCACACGACGCGCCTCGCGCAAGCCAGCGACGGGGTCGGGCAGGAACATCAGGCCGAACTGGCACACCACGACATCGAAGCTGCGATCGCCGAGCGGCAGGCTCATCGCGTCGGCAGCGCGCACCTCGACCCGCGAGTCGTTGCCGACGCGGGCCCGCGCGAATTCGAGCATGCCATCCTGCAGGTCGGTCACGACCAACGACGCGTCCGGACCGAGTCGGTGCAACAGGTACGGCGATGCCACGCCAGTGCCGGCGGCCGTTTCGAGGACGCGCATCGCCGACGCCGGGAGCCGCGTCGCCATCTCGCGCGCGAAGGGCTCGAAGAACATCGGCACCAGCTTGCTGTCGTACTGCGCCGGGATGGACCCGGCAAAGGATGGAGCGCGGTCGGCCACAGCAGGTTCCCCCTTGCTCACCACGTACGCCGCCGACTGGGGGCGTCGTTGCAGCTACTGGCTGGACAACGCCGAAGTCCGGGCGACACGAACATCAGTCGGCCGTGCGGCCCAGCCACTGCAGCACGGCGTCGTTCCAACCCACCGGCCCCGGCGCAACGGCGTGGCGCGCCCCGGGCAGCGCCTGCGCGAGGTCCGGATGAATGCCGCGATCCGGCTGCGGCACGATCACCGCATCGTCGCATGCGCCGAGCAGGCTGAGATCGTTTGGCGCATCGCCAAGGCCGAGGGCGCGATGCCCGGCAGCGCACGTCGCCCGGACGACCGCGACGGCGCGACCCTTGTCCGTGGGTCCCAGCAGATGGAAGAAGCGGCCGCCGCGGGTCACGTGCAGCCCGAACGCACGCGCGGCGTCCTGCATCGCGTCGAGCGGCGGCGGATCGCCGTCGACGATGAAGGGTTCGGAGAACTCGCGCTGTCGCGCCAGCTCGGCGACCTCCGGCGCCAGCCCGGTGAGCGCCACGACACCGTCGACCGTCATGGCACTCAACGCGTGCACGCGCATGCCGAGCTCTGAGGCGAGCCGTTCCAGTTCCGGTCGAAGGCGCTCGGATCGCATGCCGAGCGTGACGAGACAGCCGTCGCCGTGCGGCAGCGACGTCGCCTCTGCAGGTAGCGACGGCCACGTCGCCGGAAACCAGACCGCGCTGCCGTTCTCCGCAATCAATGGCGCCGCCGGCACCGGCAGCGTCTGCATCAGTCGCCGGATCTCCGCCCGCGTCTTGCTGCTGCAGGCGACGATGGGGACCAATGCCGTCGCACAAGACGTCAGGGCCTCGGTGGCTGCCGCGGCCGAGTACGTGTGATGGTCGATCAACGTGCCGTCGAGGTCGGTCACGATCAGGCGGGGCACCCGAAGAGCCTACAGCCTGCGAGGCCGAAGCTCGTGGGCCTTCAGCCTACAGGCCACTGCCCACGGCCCACGGCCCACGGCCCACGGCCGACTGCCGACTGCCGGGCACCCCTTCTCGAACTTCTCGCCCTTTGTGACCTTTCGCCATCGAACTGTTCGTGAAGCTACCAGCGGATGTGGGCGCGGCTGTAGGCTGTACGGCGATGTCCACCTACCTGAACCTCATCGCGGGCACCTGGCAGCCCTCGGCCAGCGGGCGCACGTTCGAGAACCGCAACCCGGCTGACACGGACGACCTGATCGGCACCTTTCCAGAGTCGTCGGCTGCTGACGTGACAGCCGCGGTGGAGGCGGCGCATGCGGCGCAGCCGGCGTGGGCCGCGATGCCGGCGCCCAAGCGGGGCGACGTCCTGTTCAAGGCCGCAGCGCTGCTCGAGGCCCGCGCCGACGCGGTCGCTCGCGAGATGACGCGCGAGGAAGGCAAGACGCTGCCCGAAGCGCGCGGCGAAGTGGGCCGCACGGTCAACATCCTCCGGTACTACGGCGGCGAGGGCGCGCGACTGTTCGGACGCGTCATCCCCTCCGAGCGTGACCGCGTGTTCATGCACACGCTGCGATCGCCGCTGGGTGTCGTCGGCGCCATCACGCCGTGGAACTTCCCGATCGCCATTCCGGCCTGGAAATCGTGCCCGGCCCTGATCAGCGGCAACGCCGTCGTGCTCAAGCCGTCGGAACTGGCGCCACTGTGTGCGACACGACTGGCCGAGATCCTCGTCGAGGCCGGACTGCCGGCGGGTGTGCTGAACGTGGTGCACGGCAGCGGTGAGGCCGGCGCTTCGCTGGTGTCGCACGAGCAGGTGCGCGCCATCTCGTTCACGGGCTCGGAGAGCACGGGCAGCAAGGTGGCGGAGGTCACTGGAAAGCGACGGGCGCGGGTGCAACTCGAGATGGGCGGCAAGAACCCCACCGTGGTGATGGCCGATGCCGACCTCGACGAAGCGGCCGGGATCGTGCTGAACGCTGCCTTCGGTGGGACCGGGCAGCGGTGCACCGCGACCTCACGCGCCATCGTCGAACGGTCGGTCACCGAGGCGTTCGCCGAGAAGCTCGTCGCGAAGGCGAAGGCGATGAAAGTGGGGCCTGGAGCCGACGCGGGCATCGACGTCGGCCCGAGCATCAACGCCGCCCATGCGGATCGCGTGGTCACGGAGGTCGCAGCGGCCGCCAATGCCGGTGCGCGCGTGCTGGCCGGCGGGACGCGCCTGAGCGACGGCGCCCTGGCGCGTGGTCACTTCGTGGCGCCGACCGTGCTCGGCGACGTCACGCCGCAGATGTCGATCGCGCAGGAGGAAGTCTTCGGGCCGGTCGTCGCCTTGCTGCCCGCCGACGACTTCGAGCACGCGCTCACACTCGCCAACGACGTCCGCTTCGGCCTGTCGGCGACGATCTGCACGCGCTCGATTTCGCACGCGCTGCAGTTCGCGCAGCGCATCGAGGCCGGGATGGTGATGGTCAACCTGCCGTCGGCCGGTGTGGAGTACCACGTGGCGTTCGGCGGCTCGAAGGCGAGTTCGCTCGGTCCGCGTGAACAGGGTCCGGAAGCGATCGACTTCTACACGACGATCAAGACGGTGTACATGAAGTACTAGGACGGGAACCGGAACCGGGAACCGGGTACGGTTTCCCGAGGGTAGGGGCACCTCTCTGAGGCGCCCGCTCATCGGCCCTGCATCCGCTGTCGCCAGTTGACGCGACATCGCGTCGATTCTCCTCAGGTGTCTGACGTGCCTGACTTCCAGCTCGATCGCCGGGCCGTGCTCGCGGCCCTCGCCTCTTCCACTGTCGCGCCCTGGCTCGCCGGGTGCTCGCGGGCCGACGATGCGAAGGCGCCGCCGGCGGCTGCCGGCGGGGCGCCTCGCGGCGGCGAGGCGCGAAAGCTCCTCGACGAATGCGCCGAGCACCTGCTCGCCATGTTTCCCGAAAGCGCGACATCCCTGGGCGTCGACACGGGGACTCGCGCCGCGTTGCGGTCGCGGCTGGCCGACCGGTCCGAGGCCGGCAAGCAGCACATTGCCGAACAGGTCCGTGCCGACCTGGC
>DATJTM010000075.1:0-4476 GCA_035503395.1 Luteitalea sp. | reverse complement strand
GAGAACCTGCGCTTCTTCGGTGCGGTGTACGGCTTGCGCGGGCGAGGACTGCAGGACCGCATCGAGGCACTCGCGGATCGTCTGCGATTCCAGGCGGTGCGGCCGACACTCACCGCCAACCTGTCCACCGGCCAGCGGCAGCGCGTGGCGCTCGCCGCCGCCCTGCTGCACGAGCCCGAGTTGCTGTTCCTGGACGAACCGACCGGTGGCGTCGACCCGGCCGGCCGTCGTCTGTTCTGGGATTTGATCTACGAGTTGGCCGCCGACCGCGGCATGACGGTGCTCGTCACCACGCACTACATGGACGAGGCCGAACAGTGCGATCGGCTCGCCTTCATTCTCGACGGCGTGCTGATTGCCGACGGGTCGCCGCTGGCGCTGAAGTCACACCTCACCGGCCGGTTGTTCGAGGTGGGCGTCGAGCACAATGCCTTCGCATCGCTGGCGCAGCTACGACCGCAACCGGTGTTCGAGGACGTGTACCTGGCCGGCCGGCGACTGCGGGCCGTCCTGCGTCGAGGTGACGAATCGCGTGCCCTCACCGCGCTCTCGACGTTCGGCGCCGCCACGGAGGCCGAGCCGTCGCTCGAGGACGTCTTCGTCTCGCTTGCCCGCTCGCGTGCCGCCTCGGAGGATGCCGCATGAGACGACTCCTGGCACTGACGTGGAAGGAGTTCATGCAGCTCAAGCGCGATCGCCTGACGCTGCGGATGATCATCTTCATTCCGTTGATGCAGACCCTGGTGTTCGGGTACGCGATCAACTACGACGTCAAGCACCTGCGCACGGTGGTGCTCGACGAGAGCCGCTCGTTCGAGAGTCGCGAACTGGTCGCGCGACTCACGGCCAGCGAGTACTTCGACATCGTCGGCAGAGTCGACAGCTTCGCGCAGTTGCAGTCGGCGCTCGATTCGGCCACCGCCAGCGTCGGCCTGGTCATCGATCGCGAATTCGGCGCCAACCGGCATCGCGGCACGCCCGCCGAGGCTCTGCTGATCGTCAATGCGTCCGACACGACCACGGCGAGCCAGGCGATGTCGATCGCGAGTGGCATCTCGACGCAGCTGTCGATCCAGACGCTGGCCCGGCGTGCCAACTGGCGGTCCAATGCCCTCCCGGTCGATCTTCGCGTGCGGCCCTGGTACAACCCGGACCTGAAGACCGCCACCTTCATCATCCCGGGCCTGATGGCGATCATCCTGACGTTCACGCTGCTGCAATTCACGTCGAGCGCGATCGTGCGCGAGCGCGAGTTGGGCACACTCGAACAGTTGCAGGTGACACCGGTCACGCGGACGCAGCTGATTCTCGGCAAGCTGCTGCCCTTCATCGTCATCGGCTACGTGCAACTGACGCTGACCGTGCTGCTGATGCGGTTCCTGTTCGGCATCCCGATCGCCGGCAGCGTCGTGCTGCTGTACGCCGTCGGTTTCCTGTTCATCGCCTCGGTGCTCGGCCTCGGCATGTTGTTGTCGACGATCGCGCAGACGCAGCGACAGGCCCAGCAGCTCTCGCTGATGTTCCTGCTGCCGTTCGTGTTCCTGTCCGGATACGTCTTTCCGATCGACGGGATGCCGCCAGTGTTCCAGGCGATCTCGCGCGTCATTCCGGCCAGCTACTTCATCGAGGTGGTGCGCGGCATCGTCCTGCGGGGAGCCGGCGTGCAGGAGTTGTGGGTGCCGATCGGATGGCTGGGGTTCTATGCGGTCGGCATCATCGGGCTCGCGGTCTTCCGCTTCCGCAAGACCGCGGCCTGACGCAACAACTGATTCGGTAGGGACGGCCCGCCGGGCCGTCCCTACCGAAAGATGGATGTTCGGACGCGCCGGCGGCGTCCCTACCAACTAGCTGACGGCGACCTCGATCTGCCGCGGCTTGGCTTCCGCCTTCACCGGCAGCGTGATCGACAGCACGCCGTCCTTGAACTCCGCACGCACCTTGTCCGTGTCGATACGGTTGGGCAGCGAGAAAGAGCGGCTGAAGCTGCCGTAGGACCGTTCCACCCGGTGGAACTGCTCGGGCTTCACCTCGGTGTCCCGCTTGCGCTCGCCGCGGAGCGTGAGGGTGTTGTTCTCCACGCGCAGGTCGATGTCCTCGCGCGCGATGCCGGGCAGTTCGGCCTTCAGCACGATCTCCTGGCTGGTGTTTTCGTAGATGTCCACGGCGGGGAACCAATCACCACGCTGGGTGAGGTCGTCGTCCTGACGCCGGGTGTAGGCGTCGCCAAAGATACGGTTGATGCGGTCCTGCATCTGAGCCATCTCGCGGAACGGGTCGAATCGCACTATGCTCATGTGTCCTCCTCAGGCGGGCGGCTATCGAGGCCACCCTGGCTGTCCACTCACCAATCTCTGAACGGTCCCGCTTGCGTTGGCGGGCGTGTGAGGGCGCGAGTCGCGCCCGCCACGAAAGCAGAATACGAGCACACTGAGTGCCTGTCAAGCATTTAATCTGCTTATGAAGCACTCATGTTCAGCAAGCGCCCTCCCCTAGCGCCCGGGTGCCGAACAGAACGCAACTCGTGCGACTATCAGAAGATGCTGTCGTTTCCTGAGGCTGCGGAACTCGCCGACGAGGTACGTCGGCTCTTCGAGGACCTGCAGCACGCCCACGACGCGGCGCCCGGCGGCGGACTTCACGCGCCACCGATGGATGTGGTCGAGCGCGAGGACAGCCTCGAGATCGTGCTGGACCTGGCCGGCGTGGCCGCTGAGGACGTGCGGGTCCTGTTCAAGAACAACACGCTGGTGATCGCCGGGTGCAAGTGGCCGGCTGCGGGTATCGCGCCGCCGCGCGCGACGGCGTTCCATCTCGTCGAGCGCAGCTTCGGCCGATTCGCGCGGGCCTTGCGCGTCACCGCGACCCTGGATCTGGCTGGCGCTCGCGCCACGATGGTCGAAGGTGAGTTGCGCGTGCGACTGCCCAAGCTCAATGGCGGGCAGGAGTTCGTGATTCCCATCGAGAAGCGCGTCTGACCGCCGCGATGCGCATCCTGTTCATCGGCGACATCTTCGCCAAGGTCGGCCGCGACCTGGTCAAGCGGGCGCTGCCGCCGCTGGTCCGGCGTCACGACATCGATCTGGTCATCGCCAACGGCGAGAACGCGGCTGGTGGCTTCGGCATCACCCGCGAGATTTCGAAGGAACTGTTCGACACCCCGATTGCCGTGATGACCTCTGGCAATCATGTGTGGGACAAGCGCGAACTCCTCACCTTCATCGACGAAGAGCCGCGGCTGCTGCGCCCGTTCAACTATCCCGCCGGCACACCGGGGCGTGGCTCGACGATCGTCACCACGGCGAGCGGCATTCGCGTGGGCGTGCTCAACCTGATGGGCCGCGTCTTCATGACGGCGATCGACGATCCGTTCTCGCTCGGCCGGGCCGAGCTCGAGCGCCTGAAGGCCCACGCCTCGATCGTCTTCGTCGACTTCCATGCCGAGGCGACCTCCGAGAAGATCGCGATGGGCTGGCACCTCGACGGACTCGCCACCGCCGTGGTCGGCACGCACACGCACGTGCAGACGGCCGACGCGCAGATATTGCCGGGTGGAACCGCCTACTGCACGGACGTCGGCATGACCGGCCCGCACGACGGCGTGATCGGCGTCGAGCGGACGCCCGTCATCAACCGCTTCCTCACCGGCCTGCCGGCCCGGTTCGAGACCGCGACCGGCATGCCGCGGCTGCACGGCGTCATCGTCACCGCCGGCGAGGACGGCAAGGCGACGGCGATCGAGCGTCTCAGCCTGACACCGGCCGACATCGAGGACCTCGGATGACCTCGCTCTTCGACCTGCCGTTCGAAGACGAGCCCCTGACGCCGGAAGACCTGCAACCGGTCGACGTCCCCGCTGCCCCACCGCCGATCCCGGAACCAGTCGTGCAGCCGCCGGTGGTCGTCGCCCCGGCGCAGGACGACGCCGCGCCGAAGCGACGCACCGAAAGCGCCCCAACGGTGCGCCGCGAAGGTGGGCCGCATGTCTACTCGGTCAGTGAGCTGACGCACACGGTGCGCCAGTCCCTCGAGCAGCAGTTCCCGCGGGTGTGGGTCGAGGGGGAGATCGCCGACTGCTCCAGCAACCAGGGGCATGTCTACTTCACGCTGAAGGACGGCGGCGCGCAGTTGCCGTGCGTGCTGTGGCGCACCGATGCGGTGCGCATCCGCTTCAAGCTGACGACCGGTCTGCACGTCCTGGCCAAGGGGCGACTCTCGGTCTTCGCGCCCCGCGGTCGCTATCAGCTGATGGTGGACGCGATCGAGCCACGCGGTGACGGCGCCCTGCGGCTGGCCTTCGAGCAGCTCCGCGCGCGCCTGCAGGCCGAAGGCCTCTTCGCCCCGACCCGTAAGCGTCCGCTGCCGATGCTGCCGCGCCGCATCGCCATCGTCACCTCGCTCGAAGGCGCCGCGCTGCGCGACGTCCTCCGCGTGCTGCGCACCCGTCGCGCCCCGGCCGATGTCGTGATCAGTCCGACG
>DATJTM010000074.1:0-2395 GCA_035503395.1 Luteitalea sp. | reverse complement strand
GGCGGCCACACCGCCCAGTACGGCAAGCACGATCACGAACACCGCGAACCGGATCGTCACCTTCCCCACCACGAGTCTGGCCAGCGAGATCGGCTGCGACAAGGCCAGCGAGAGTGTCCCCTGCTCCTTCTCCGCCGAGAGCAGGTTGTAGCTGAAGGCCAGCACGAGCAACGGGTACAGGTAAATGAGGACGAACGCGAGATCGACGCGACCAGCCAGCAATCGGTGCGGGTTCTCGAGTTCGGTCGCGGCCGTCACGTTCTCCCGCGAGTCCGTGGTGACCTTGAAGTAGTACGGCAGCAGGTCGCTCTGACCGACGGCAAGAGGTGCCAGCGGCGCAGGCGGCATCACGGCGTAGCGTGCCGCCAGCCGTCCGCCTGCTGTCTGCGCATTGCGCGGGTCGGCAAACGGCGACAGCGTGAGCTCGCCCCGATTCAGGCGGCTGATTGCAGCCTCCTGTCGCGAGAATCGGTCGGCTTCTTCTTGTCCGGCCTCCGCGATCGCGGCCTGCTGGAAGCGCACCCACCGCGCTCCCGTGAAAGTCCCGTACGCGATCGCCACGGCGAAGATGCCGACGACCAGCCAGAGCGATCCGTCCGTGGCGAGCAGGCGCCACTCGTGCTTCAGTATGCGAGCAAACATGATCAGTCGATGAGGGGACGGCGAGTACCGGTGAGGACGAAGGTGAACGCCGCCAGCAGCCAGGCGCCGAGCAACCCGAGACTCACGAGATGCTGCTGGAGCGCCCACCGGAGCCCGGGCGCGTCGTAGCGGAAATCCGGGATGCGCTGCCACAGGTCCTCGCCAGCGAGATACACCTGTCCGGGGCGCGAGTGTTCGGCGAGGTCCCCATTGAGCACGCGCTGCATCATCCGGCGATGGCTCTCGGCGGCGTCGACGAAGGCGCGGTGATGCGCGAAGTCGGTGCCGGCCAGGCCCATCGAGAGTGTGCGCATCGGCAGGAACGGCGCCGCCAGTCCAGCCCACGCCTGCACCCGATTCTGCTGCGCGTACGTCTGGAACAGGCGGCCGAAGTGCTCATCGAAGACCTCGTTGCCATGTTCCTCGCCTTCTTGCAACGACACGCCCGAGAAGTTGATGGGGACTGCCTCCATCGTGGTGACGTTGTAGCGACGCATGAGCTCTTCGCGCCGTCGCTGAAGACGTTGCTCCATGTCGTGCGAGTCCGACAGGTCGCGTTCGAGTGCGGCCTGGAAGGCCACGGCAGATGGCGTCGGATGCCACGCGGCCGCCAGATCGGAGGCGGCACGCGCGATCACGAGACTGTTGGTGAACCAGAACGCCAGCAGCACCACCAGCGCCGTTCGCGACGAGCGCGCCCTGATCGACACACCGAGTCCGACCGCGACGATCGTCGCGAAGTACGCCAGGTACACCAGCAGGAGGGTCGACGCACGGGCGACATCCTGCGCCAGAGCCCCGGGCTCTGTTGTCAGGCTCAGGCCCACGACGCCCGCCGCAGTGGCCGGCAGCAGGACCACACCCAGGGCAGCCGCGATGCCAAGGGCCTTGCCCGCCAGTAGTGCGCGCGGCGTGACGCCGACCGAGAGCAGCTGACGGAGCGTGCCCTGCTCTCGCTCTCCAGAGAACGCGTTGAAGGTCACCAGGACGATGAACAACGGCAGGAGCACGAGGAACCCTTCGGCCGCCGTCAGATCGCCGAAGCGCTGGAGCGCCGTCCGGTCCTGCGCCGGCCGATACCTGAATTCGTTCTGCTTGTGCGCCTCGAGCCAGGCCGCTACCCCGACGTACGGGTCGATGCCCGTGTCGACCATCGAGAGGCGGCTCCTGGGCTTGAAGGCATAGACGCCGTAGTGAGCCGCCGAGTGCGGATTCTTCTTCGGCTGCGACAGCCACTGCGCGCGGGTGGCCCGCCGGGCTTCCTCATGCTGCCGCTCGACATCGCGGTAGTGCTTCCAGCCGGCCGCGAGCGAGGCGAGCGAGATAGCGAGCACGACCGTCGCCAGCACCCGGAACCGTCCGTCGCGCAGCGTGTCGCGCAGCTCTTTCGATGCGATTCGCCTAGTCATGCATGTGCTCCAGGTAGATGCGCTCGAGATCCGCGTGGCCCACTTCCCCCGTCGCGAGCGTCCGCACCAGACGTCCGTGCTTCATGATGCCGACCCGCGTCCCCGACTCCTTGGCGCGAAAGAGGTCGTGCGTGGCCATCAGAATGGCGACGCCGTCGGCGCTCATTTGTTCGAGAAGCGTCGAGAACTCGTTGGACGCCTTCGGATCGAGGCCGGACGTCGGCTCGTCGAGGAGCAGCGCCCTGGCGTTCTTGGCGAGCGCGATGGCGATGCCAACCTTCTGACGCATGCCCTTGGAGTACGTGCCGACCCGTCGGTCGGCGGCGTCGGCCTGCAGTCCGACA
>DATJTM010000073.1:0-6557 GCA_035503395.1 Luteitalea sp. | reverse complement strand
GTGGCGCCGTGTGGCGTACAGGACGTCGCCGTCGGCGGTCCACCCGGTGACGATGGCGTTGTCGGCTTCGTAGGTGAGACGAGTCGGCGACGACCCATCGAGCTTCGCGACGTAGACCTCGGTAGGGCCTTCGAACGACGCCGAGTAGGCGATGCGGGTGCCGTCGGGCGAGACCGCCGCGTGCGACTCCTCGCCCGGGTGCGTCGTCAGGCGGACGGCTTCGCCGCCGCGCACGCCGACGCGCCAGAGGTCCCCCTCGGCCGTGAACACGAGGCCGTCGTCACTGAGCGCGGGATAGCGGAAGTAACCGGGCGCGGAGGCTCCCAGCGGCTCCGGAGCCGGTTCACGCGTCTCCGCCTGCGCGGGCGCGCGCAGCACGAAGAAAGCGATGAGGAGGAAGTGCCAGAAGGACATGGCCCGTCGCCCAGGGCCATTGCACGTTCGACGCCGACGCCGGACGCCCGACACGGAGCGGCGACACTTCGCCCCGCATGGCGCTGGCACTTCGCCAACTGCCAAAAATGGCCGTAAAACCTCAATTGTGTATGGACCGTCGGCGGCGCCACCGGCCGCCGGGCGCTCACGCCGGAAGGCGGAGGGCCTGATGGATGCCGGTTGACCGACGCGGGTGACGGAAGCTTGACTCGACCATTGGGCCGTCGTCAAGAGGAGCGCGAGAACGTCCGACGCGGAGCACCGATCGGGTGGTAGGGGCACGACCCCGTCCCTCGACTTCGCTCGGGACGCCCTGAGCGTCGTCGAAGGGCGACGTGCCCAGGAGGAAGCGCCGGCCGACCAGGCCGGCGACCGCCTCACGGCAGCGCGAAGGCGACGATGGCGTCCGAGATCGTGCGCGAGAACCGCCCGCCGCCGCCGGCGGCGATGACCACGAATTGCTTCCCGCTGCGTGCCCCTCGATAGCTGACCGGCGTGCCGTGTCCGCTCGCAGGCAACTGTGCGCGCCACACCTCTGCACCGGTCTTCAGGTCGAAGGCGCGAATGCGGCTGTCGCCGGCGCCGCCAATGAACACGAGACCGCCCGCGGTCACGATCGGACCGCCAAGATTCGGCGCGCCGGTGCCCGTGATGCCCTGCGCTTCGAGCGCCGGCACGTTGCCGAGCGGCACCTGCCAGGCGATGTCACCGGTCTTCAGATCGACGGCGTTCAACCGGCCCCACGGCGGTGCCTGACACGGCAGCTGCTGGCTGTCCCAGAACCGGCCGTATTCGCCGCGCGAACCGCCGCGCGCGTACGGCAGCGGCTTGCCCTCGCCCGAGGGCACGATCTGCGCGATGGCGCCGACCTCGTTGGTGTTGACGATCAGGAATCCGCTGGACGGATCGAAGGCGCCACCGGACCACGTCGCCCCGCCCATCGTGCCGGGGAACACCAGCGTCGGCTTGAGTCCGGGGGGCGTATACAGCCCTCCGCTCACCACATCGTCGAAGAACTTCAGGCACTCGGCGCGCGACTGCGGCGTGACGTTGGTGATGTCGTCACGCGTGACCGGCTTGTCGCGAGCCAGAGGCGCCGGCTTGACCGGGAACGGCTGCGTCGGCCAGGTCTCCTCGCCGGGCACCTCGCTCTTCGGCACGTCGCGCTCCTCGACGCCGAAGATCGGCAGGCCCGTCGTGCGGTCGAAGACGAAGACCAGTCCCATCTTCGTCAGCTGGACGACGGCCGGTACGGTGCGCCCGTTGCGCGGGATGTCGACGAGGATGGGCTGCGACGGCGGGTCGTAGTCCCAGATGTCGTGGTGGACCAGTTGCTGGTGCCAGCGGCGCTGGCCGGTCGCGGCGTCGAGCGCCACCAGCGAGTTGCCGAACAGGTTCCGGCCCTTGCGGTCACCGCCGTAGAAGTCGTACGACGGAGAGCCGATCGGCAGGAAGACGAGACCGCGCTCGTGATCCACCGACATCGACGTCCAGACGTTGGCGCCCGTGCGTCGCTGCCAGCCGTCGCGCGGCCAGGTCTCGTGCCCCGGCTCACCGGGGCGCGGCACCGTGTGGAAGCGCCAGACCTCGCGGCCGGTCGTCACATCGAAGGCGCGCACGTCGCCGGCCGGACCGCGCGGCACGCCTTCGGGGACCATCGCCCCGGTGATCACCAGGTTCTCGTAGATGGCAGGGGCCGAGGTCACACCATACGGCTCGTCTCCGCGGACGTCCGCGCCGGGCTTGAGATCGAGTGCCCCCGCGGCGCCGAATTCACGACGCGGGCGACCCGTCGCCGCATCCAGCCCGATCAGGCGTCCGTCGCAGGTGCCGGAGAAAATCGTCCGCCGGGTCGCCTTCTCGTGATCGACGGCCGGCCAGATCGACACGCCGCGATGCGGCTGCTGGCAGCGCTTCGCCGCCCGCGACTGCGGGTCGTACCGCCACTGTTCCTTGCCCGTCTCGGCGTCGAGCGCGATGACGATGCTGGAGGGCGTCGTCACATAGATGGAGCCGTGCGAGACGACGGGGCGGGTCTGCAGCCCGGGGACGGCGCCGCGTGGCGTCGGTCCCTGCCCGCCGGCGAAGTCACCGCTGTTGTACGTCCACGCGGGTACGAGCGTGGCGACGTTGTCGCGCGTGATCGCGTCGAGCGCCACGTGCCGCGCGCTGTCGTGCGCCGGCGGCGGCATCTGCGAACGAACGGAGACGGAGACGCCCGCGACGACGACCGTCGCGGCCAGGAGATGCCAGGCTGTGGCGCGCACGCGGGAAGTATATGGATCACGCCCGGGAACCGGGAACCGGGTTCCGGGTTCCGGGTTCGGAGGCCTCAGAACAGGTGTAGCCGTCGGACTCTGTCCGACGGTCGGTGATGCGGCGCGAGCATTTCGTAGCCGTCCGACTTGTCGGACGGTTCCGTCGCTCGCCGTTCGTCGTTCGTCGTTCGTCGTTACCTACGCCGCTTCGCTCTGCGCGGCGATCAGATCCGTCGAACACGCATCGACGCACGACGTGCAGAAATGCGACCCCGCATCCGTCGTCAGAATCCCCAGCACGCGCTCGGGCGCCATCCCGGCACGATACGGACGATCGGCGGCGAGCGCGTCCATCACGTCGGCCACGGCGAGAATCCGCGCCGTCACCGTCAGCCCGTCGATCGACAAGCCGCGGTGATACCCCTTGCCGTCGACGCGTTCGTGGTGGCTGGCCGCGTCGAGCGCGATCTCCTCGAGGATCGGCACGCGCGACAGCACGTCGAACGTGTGCGAGGGATGCTGCCGCACCACGCGCCACTGCTCGTCGTCCAGCTTGCCGGGATGCTCGAGGATGCTGTTGGGCACCGTCAACTTCCCGAGGTCGTGCACGAGGCCGGCGCGACGCACGCGTCGCAGTTGGTCGACGTCCATGCCGAGCCGCTCGCCGATCGACACGGCGTATTCGGACACCCGTCGCGAGTGATCGAACGTGTACGGCGACTTGCCGTCGATGACCAGCGCGAACGCCTCCGAGATCAGGTCCATCCGCGCATCGTCGACGGTGACCTGCTCTTCTGGCATCTGCATCAGGATGCGCGACACGAGGTGCGGTGCGAAGAGGTCCTCCCACACCGACGTGTCCTCGACCAGCGCTTCAGCGGCTCGCACCAGCGCCGGGTCGAACCAGGTGCCGCGGCGCGTCCGCGCCACCTCGATCGCCGCATGCGGCCCGCCGAGGCCCCAGAAGATCTCCATCACCTGCGCCAGGCCGAGCACGCGCGCCAACATCGGAATCTCTTCGCCGCGCAAGCCGCGCGGGTGACCGCCGCCGTCCCAGTGTTCGTCCATGTCGTGGATGGCCGACGCGATCGACTCGTCGCACCCGACGCGACGGGCGATCTCGGCGCCACGCGCACAGCGGATCTGGAAGATCTCACGGGCGCCCTGCGGACCCGCCGCGGCCAGCGACGCCAGCTTGCGCAGCCGCTGCACGGTCGATCCGCCGCGCTCCGTCCACTCGAGGGCGTAGCGCAGGCGGTCGCCGAAGCGACGCCAGTCGCGCTCCCACACCGCGCGCTTCACGCCATGCTCGGGGCCACCGAACACCTCATATACGCGCTGCGCGTTGGCCGAGCACCCGGCGTCCTTGAGCAGCGCCGCGTACACCACGTTGCGCCGCATCGTCTCGTCGAGGCCCAGCACCTTGCTCAACGCCTGCGCGATGCGACAGGCCCGTTCTGCGTGGCCTCGCGGGTGGCCTTCGGTCAGGTCCAGCGCGTGCGACAGGCCGGCAAGAATCGCCGTGAGTGACGTGGACGATGGGGAAAGCGCGCGGCCGGGCATGCGTACGGCATCGGCCACGTGCCCGTTTTCTTGAATCGTCGATGGACGCGTGTGTCAGCTGTGCCACTATTCGCCGGTCGTTGGCACGTGACTCGCAATCAGGGAGAAGGCATGGGCATCGGACGTCAGATCACGCAGTACGGCACCGCCCGGCTCGCGCGTCGCCTCGGGCGTGCGGTCCCTCTCCTCGGCGCCGTCATCGCGCTCGTCGCCGTGCGCAAAGCCATCAGGAACAAGGGGTTGATGCGCGGCATCGCCGATACGGCGCTCGACGCGACTCCCGGTGTGGGTCTCGCGAAGAACGTGTACGAAGTGGTGCGCGGTGACCTCATTCCGGACAGGCCGACCACGCCCGACGTCCGCGCCCGTCGCCTCTAGGTAACGCCGCCCGGCGGCACACCACGCGTAAGAGTGTCTGACCGCGTGAGGGTGGGCGGGACGCTCGCCTGTGGGCCCGCCAGGGAGCGTGCCGGTGATGACTGTGGGTACGCTTCGCCGAGTTGATCCGGCAACGGCGCCTCGCGGCTGGATACACCAGGAAGGATGTAGCGTCGGCTGGTCTCGCGTGACGGAGAGCGGGACGCCTCGTCAGGCCGTCTCTCATCAAGGCAGGGAGAGGGGCTCGAGCGGACGGCAGACGACGAGCGCCCCGCGACGGCCGACGTGGATACCGGCCATCGCAGGGTCTTCTCGTCAGGGCACTGCTTATGTGTTGAAGATGCTGGCCGACGAACGTGCGCTGCCGAGGCCATTGCCAACCGGCGACGCGTTCTGTGAAGGCGTGTAGGTGGCGTCGGCCGTTGCTGCGCGGTGCACTTCCGACGGGGTCGCGGCGCGATCTTCCGGCCAGCCACCGTCGGCCTCGAGGCGCGACGACCACTCGTTGGCGACGGCGCCAGCCTGGCTGGCCCAGCGCTGCGCGTTGCGGCGGGCCGAGTCGGCGACCGTGGAATACGTGTCGGTCAACTTGCGGCTCGCTTCACGCGCGCCGCTGGCGATGCCCTGACGGGTATCGACGCCCTGGCGAGGTGCGAACAACAAGGCCAGGCCGCCGCCGACGGCAGCACCGGCCAGCAGGCCAACGAGGAACGTGTTGTCGCGTCCGTGCGAATCGTGTGACGAGTGCAGAGTCATGAGTGCGTCTCTCCTTACCGTTCCGCGCCGTTGGAGCGACCCGGGCGCGAAGCGCCACGGTCGTTCTGCCCCAGGAGGCCGCTGGCTTGCACGCGGTCCCAGGTGGCGAGAAGGGAATTGACGCCGCCGAAGAAGCCGTCGGCGCCGCTCAACAAGTCCTGTCGCAGCCGGTTGCCGGATGCGGTCAGCAGCAGGTAGCCCGCCAGCCCTCCAAGTACGGCCCCACCGATCACCGCCAGTGGCTTTGGTAGATCGATTTCAGGGATGTCGTGGTCTGTGATCGATGGGGTCAGGTCGGGCATCGCTGCCCGGATATGGTGCAAGCGGACTGCCAGCCCACGCTGCCGTCGGGAGACGCGTCATTTCTGCGACGATTCCGCCGATTTCCGCGTGTTCCCGCGGCCTGGGTCGGCAGACGCCGGCATTTCGGGCGCGCGAAAGTTGCGCGATTGTCTGCTCAGAAGACACCCGAGGTGGTCCGCGCCCTAGGAAACTCGTGTGCACCGACCGGCGCGTGTGGTATCTTTCTGGGTCGGCGATGCGCTCCCGCGCCTCGCAGTGTGGGCCGGTAGCTCAATTGGCAGAGCAGCAGACTCTTAATCTGCGGGTTGAAGGTTCGATTCCTTCCCGGCTCACCACTAAATCCTTGCCAATCAACCACTTGTAGGTACGTCAGCAGGCGTCTCCACAATGTCTCCACACGCTATCGTGTCGCCATTCGCTGCATCCAACAGCCGGATGGTGTCGCCGAGCATGTTCGGACTCAGGTGCATGTACCGCTGCGTCGTCATCAGATCCTGGTGACCGGCCAGGAGCTGGATGGCGCCCACCGCCGCGCCCCGCATCGCCAGGTGCGAGCAGAACGTGTGACGGAGGGTGTGCGGCCCTTGCGGCACCATGTCCGCCCCGCGCGCCACCTTGATCAGCAGATCGACCACGTGGCTCTCGCGAAACGGTAAATCGTGCTCGCGTCGTAGCACCTCATCTGTCTTCCGCGTGCCCGGCTGCGCGGCCCTCAGCGCCGCTTCCAGCCGCCGGGTCAGCGGCACGTAGCGGGCGCGTCCACCCTTGGTCGCGGTGAGGTGGCCGTGCCACTCGCTCCGCGCCACCCGCAGTTGCCGCCGGGTGAAGTCGACGTCGGTCCATTGCAGGGCCCGCATCTCGCCG
>DATJTM010000072.1:0-7135 GCA_035503395.1 Luteitalea sp. | reverse complement strand
TGGCCTACTTCGCCGGCTACGGCTTCAACAAGTCGCACTCGACGACATACGCGCTGCTGGCGTACCAGACCGGCTACCTCAAGGCGAACTATCCGCGCTACTTCATGGCGGCGCTGCTGACGATCGAAGCGCAGAACACCGACAAGCTGTCGTCGTACCTCGGTGAGTGCCGCGACCTGGGCGTGCCCGTGTTGCCGCCGGACGTCAACCTGAGTCAGCTGCCGTTCACGGTCGAACCGGAGGGCGTCCGCTTCGGCCTGACGGCCGTGAAGAACGTGGGCGAGGGCGCGATCGTGTCGCTGCTCGGGGTCAGGACCCAACGCGGCGGCCGCATCGAGTCGCTGCGCTGCCTGTGCGAGGAGGCCGACCTGCGCCTCGTCAACAAGCGCGTGCTCGAGAGCCTCTCCAAGTCCGGCGCCCTCGATTCGCTGGCGCCGCCCGACGAGCCGCTCACGTCGCGGCGGGCTCGTCTCTGTGCCGCAATCGATCGCGCGCTCGAACATGGCAATCGCATCCAGAAGGATCGCGATCGCGGCCAAACGCAGTTGTTCGACGCGATGTTCGGTGGCGGGGAGGAAGGCGCCGCCGACGCCGCGGCGGCCGATCTCGCGCTCCCCGACGCCGACCCCTGGACGTCGGCGCAGGTGCTCGCGTTCGAGAAGGAAGCCCTCGGCCTGTACCTGAGTGGCCATCCGCTGACCGCGCATCTCGAGGATCTCGCCAAGGCGGGGGCTCGACCGATCGCGCAGTGCACCGAGGCGCTGGCCGACGTGCTGGTCGGCGGCATCATCAGCGGCGTCCGGCAGGTGAAGACCAAGAAGGGCGACCGCATGGCCGCCTTCATGCTCGAGGACCTGGACAGCGCGCTCGAGGTGGTGGCGTTCCCGGAGGCGTTCCGGTCATATGCGCACGTCATCGAGAACGACCGCATGGTGCTCGTGCGCGGCAAGCTGGAGGCCGGCGACGACAGCGCCAAGGTGCTGGCCAGCGAAATCAAGCCGCTGTCATCGCTGAACGAGACGCTTTCGCGCGAAGTGGCGATCGCGCTCAAGACACCAACCCGCAAGACCATCGAGGACATGGCCGACATCCTGATGCGGCACCGCGGCGACCGCCGCGTCCGCCTCGACCTCGAGGTCCGCGACCTCCCGCGCCCGATGCGGGTCCGGCTCGACCTCGGCGGTGTCCAGGTGCGTCCCTCCGAACAACTGGTGGCCGACCTCGAACGCGTGTGCGGGGTCGGGGCCGTGAAACTGCGGTAACCTGACCGTCATGCCCGTGGACACCCTCGAGTTCGAGGAGCCCGTCGCCGTCCTCCTGAAGGAGATCGATCAGCTGAACAGCCAGCCGGCCACCCCTGACCGGGAGGCCGAGATCGAGCGCCTGCAGGGACGGGCCCGGCAGATGCGGCAGGACCTGTTCTCGCGGTTGACGCCGTGGCAGCGGGTGCTCGTCGCCCGGCATCCGCAACGGCCCTACCTGCTCGACTACGTCGCCCGCCTCTGGCCAAATTTCACGGAGATTCACGGCGACCGTCGCTTCGGCGACGATCAGGCGATCGTCACCGGCTACGCCCAGTATCGCGACCTGCCGGTGGTGATCGTCGGCCACCAGAAGGGCCGCGACACCAAGCAGAAGATTGCCCGTAACTTCGGCTACGCGCGGCCGGAAGGCTACCGCAAGGCGCTGCGCGCGATGGAGCTCGCGCAGAAGTTCAAGCGGCCGGTGATCTGCCTCGTGGACACGCCGGCGGCGTATCCGGGCATGGAGTCCGAGGAGCGCGGCATCGCCGAAGCCATCGCGTTGAACCTGCGCGAGATGGCGGTGCTCGACACACCGGTCGTCGTGGTCGTCACCGGCGAAGGGGGCAGCGGTGGGGCCCTCGGGATTGCGGTCGGCGACACCGTGCTGATGCAGGAGTACGCCGTCTACAGCGTCATCCCACCCGAAGGCTGCGCGGCCATCCTGTGGCGCGACGCGTCGAAGAAGGTGGAAGCGGCCGACGCGTTGAAGATGACGGCGCCCGATCTGGTCGCGCGCCAGATCGTCGACGGCACCATCCCGGAACCGGCCGGTGGCGCACATCACGATCACGAGCAGGCGGCACGGCTGCTCGACGAGGCGCTCTGGCCGGCATTGCAGCAGCTGATCGCCCTGCCGGCGGCCGAACGGCTGGAACGGCGCTACGAGAAGTTCCGGCGCATCGGCCGGCTCGGCGCCGAGATCGCTGGCCCGGCTGCCTGATCCCGTCCGGGTCATTCCTGTCATGCGTACGTTGATCTGGGACCCCGTCGTGTGTGACGAGGCGGCCGCGGAGACGCTGGCCACCGCTCTCGACGTGTCCCCGGTCGTCGCCCGTCTGCTGTGTCATCGCGGCCACGGCGACGTGGAAGCGGCGCATCGCTTCCTGTACCCGCAGCTGTCACAGCTCTGGGATCCGTATCGCCTCGCCGACATGCGGCCGGCCGTCGATCGCCTCTGCGCCGCCCTCGAGCGTAAGGAGAAGATCGCCATCCACGGCGACTACGACGTCGACGGCGTGACGTCGACGGTCATCCTGCGCCGCGCCCTCGAACTGCTCGGTGGCGACGTCACGCACTTCATCCCCGAGCGCCTGCGCGACGGCTATGGCCTGCAGGCGCCGGCCGTCGAACGGCTGCATGCCGAGGGTGTGCGCGTCATCGTGTCGGTCGACTGCGGCATCCGCAGCGCCGAGGCGGCGCGCCGTGCCCGCGAACTCGGCGTCGACCTGATCATCACCGACCACCACGAGCCGGAAGCCGAACTGCCGGCGGCCCTGGCGGTGATCAATCCCAAGCGCAGCGACTGCACCTATCCCGACAAGAATCTCGCGGGGGTCGGCGTCGCCTTCAAGGTGGTGCAGGCGCTCTGCCAGCGCTTCGGACGCGAGAAGTGGCTGCCGGCGTTCCTGAAGCTCGCCGCGATCGGCACCGTCGCCGACGTCGTGCCGCTGGTTGGCGAGAACCGCATCATCGCCAAGCTCGGACTCGAGCGCCTGTCGCAAGGGCCGCACACCGTCGGCCTGCGCACGCTGCTCGAATCGGCCGGCCTGCAGAACACGGCGATCGACGGCTTCCACGTGTCGTTCGTCATCGCGCCACGCGTCAATGCCGCCGGTCGCATGAGCACGCCCGACCTCGCGACCCGGCTGCTGCTGGCCAGCGACGAAGCGCAGCGCGACGAAGTGAAGCGGCTCGCGGAGCAGCTCGGGGAAGAGAACACCCGGCGTCAGACGTACGAGGCCGAGATCGTCGCCGACGCCAAGAAGCAGGTCGAGACCGACGTGCGGATCGGCGCCCACAACGTGCTCGTCGTGGCGGGTGAGGGCTGGCACCGCGGCGTCATCGGCATCGTCGCCTCCAAGCTGGTCGATGCCTTCTACAAGCCGGCGATCGTCATGTCGGTCGAAGACGGCATCGCGCACGGCTCGTGCCGCTCGATCCCCGCGTTCGACATGCTCGGCGCCCTCGACACGTGCGCGGATCTGTTCGTCAAGTACGGCGGCCACAAGCAGGCGGCCGGCCTGACGATGGAGGCGGCGCGCATTCCCGAGTTCCGCGAGCGCATCAACGCGCACGGCCTTGCCTGCCTCGAGCCCACCGACCTGATGCCCCGGCTGCGGATCGACAGCCCGCTGCGGCTGGCCGGCATCGACTCGAAAGTCGTCAGCGGGCTCGAACAGATGGGTCCGTTCGGCCTGGCTAACGCCAAGCCGGTGTTCGATGCCTCGGGCGTCGAGCTGATGGGCACGCCGCGCCGCATCAAGGACCGCCACCTCAAGGTGCAGCTGCGCCAGGACGGCCGCGTGTTCAACGCCATCGCGTGGCGGTCGGCGGAAAAGGCGGCGCAGTGGGAGCAGCATCGACAAGCGCTGCGGCTCGCCTATTCCCTCGACAAGCAGACGTGGCAGGGTGAGACGACCATCGAGCTGACGGTTGCCGACATCCGCTGCCCGGACCAGGCGCCCGTCTCCCCGGGGCCGGCCTGATGCGCTGGCGCGGGCTTCTCCGGTACGGCTTCGCGGCCTTCGCGCTCGGATTCGCCGTGTGGCTCGGGTTGCAGTTCCGTGGCCGACGCATCGGCCCCGGCGGCGCCAGCGATCCCCGCACCGATCCCAACGCCATCGTCGAGAGCAGCGGCGGGCTGATCACGAGGACCCGCGCTGAGCAGAAGGATCTCGACCTCCAACACAAGGGCCTCAAGACCTACCCGGACGGCCGGACCGTCTTCCAGAGCGTGACCGTGACCGTGCCGGCGCGTGACGATCGTCGCGGCTTCACCGTGAAGGGCGACGAGGCAGAAGTCACCAAGGACAACGCGCAGGTCCTGCTGAAAGGTAACCTGCAGCTGACCACCACCGACGGCCTGACGATGACCGGGCCGGAGGCGACCTACGACTCGGCCGACGGCATCATCCGCATCCCGGGCGAGGTGAAGTTCAAGCGTGAGCTGATGACCGGCTCGTCGATCGGCGCCACCTACGACAACACCCGCGACGTGCTGTGGATGCTCGAGCGGGCCCGCATCGACGTGGCCCGCGACGCACGCGGGCAGGGCGAGACGCACATGACGGCGGGCTCGGCCGGCTTCGCGCGTGCCGACCGATACATCCGCCTGCAGGATGCCGCGTCGGTGCAGCGGGAAGGACAAACGCTGGGCGGCGACACCGCCACCGTCTTCATGCAGCCCACCGCCGACATCGTCGAGTTGATCGAGTTGCGCGGTAACAGCACGGTGACCCTGCCGGCGCCGCAGTCGTTGCAGTCCATGTCGGCCACCGACATCAACCTCGCGTACCAGGCCGACGGCCGCACGCTGCGACAGGTCACGCTCGCCGAACGCGCCAACGTGCAGTTCCGGGCGCAAGGCAAGGCGAGTCAGGGTCGTCGCCTGGCCGGCGCCATCATCGACATGCAGCTCGATGCCGACGGCACGACGATGACCGGGCTGACCGCACAGGAAGCAGTCGAACTGACGGTGCCGCAGGACGGCGCGACGCCGGCCCGCGTCATCAAGGGCGATACGCTGACCGGCGCCGGACAGCCGGGCCGCGGACTGACCGGCACGACGTTCACCAACAACGTCTCGTTCCGCGAGACGCGGACGGCGGCACGAGGGCAGGCCGCCCTCGATCGCACGATCACGTCGCAGACGCTGGAACTGCAGACCAGCGGCGCGATCGACGCGATCGATCGCGCCACCTTCAACGGGACGGTCGCCGTCAAGGACGCCGAGAAGAGCGCCACCGCGCCGCGACTCGTCTACCGGACCGAGTCCGGCGACATCACGCTGAGTGCCGAGGGCACACCGCTGATGGCGCGCATCGACGACAAGCGCGGGTCGGTGCAGTCGCGCATCATCAACATCATCGGCGGCGGCGACGACCTGGTCGCCGAGACCGACGTGCGGTCGGTGTTGCAGGGCGGCGGCGACGGGCCGGCGCGCCCCGGCATGTTCCGCGAGGATCAGCCCGTCAACGTGACGGCCGCCAAGCTGGAACGCCGGACGGGCAAGGCCGTCTATACCGGCGACGCGCAGATCTGGCAGGGCGCCACCTCGATCAAGGGCGAGAGCATCACCCTCGACGAGGAGTCCGGCAACCTGCTGTCGGTGGGCAAGGTGCGCACCGTGATGGAGCTCGAGGAAAAGGACGCCGCCACCGGCAAGACGGAACGCAACGTGACGACCGGCACCGCCAACGAACTCGAATACCAGGACAAGGAGCGCAAGGCGATCCTGCGCGAGTCCGCTCGCCTCGTGAGTGCGCGCGACGGCGACCTGCGCGGCGCCCGCATCGAGATGTTCCTGCGCGAAGGCGGCCGCGAGCTCGAACGCCTCGAAGCCTACGATGGCGTCACACTGCAGACGAGCACCCGCAACGCCACCGGCGCCAGGCTCACGTATTTCACGGCGGATGGCCGCTACGTGATGAGCGGCGCGCCGGTCGTCGTGCTCGAACAGTTCCCGACCGAGTGCCGCGAGACGACGGGCCGGCGCCTGACGTTCTTCCGCACCTCCGACGTGATCACCGTGGACGGCAACCAGTCCACCCGTACGCAGGGCCGCACCGCCGGCACGTGCCCTGCCTTGAAGACCCCAGCCTGATGGCGCTGCTGCAGACCGACCGACTGACGAAGGCGTATGGCGGCCGCACCGTCGTGGGGGGCGTGAGCCTCGAGGTGCATTCCGGCGAAGTGGTGGGGCTGCTCGGTCCCAACGGCGCCGGCAAGACGACCACGTTCTACATGTGCGTCGGGCTGACGCGTCCCGATTCCGGCACCGTCACGCTCGACGGCGAAAACGTGACGCACGACCCGATCTACGTGCGGGCTCGCAAGGGTCTGGCGTACCTGCCGCAGGAAGCCTCGATCTTCAGAGGCCTGACGGTCGAGCAGAACGTGCTGGGGATCCTCGAAACTCTGCAGCTCGACGCTACACAGCGTCGGACGAGATGCAGGGAACTGCTGGCGGAGCTTTCCCTGTCGCATCTGGCGCGCTCCAAGGCCTACACACTGTCGGGCGGGGAACGCCGGCGGGTGGAGATTACGCGGGCGCTCGTCAACAACCCGAAGTTCATCCTGCTGGACGAGCCGTTCGCGGGAATCGACCCCATCGCGGTCAGCGACATCCAGAAAATCATCTTCCACCTGAAAAATCGTGGCATCGGCGTCCTGATTACGGACCATAATGTCCGCGAGACACTGAAGATCACCGATCGGGCGCACATTGTGCATGCGGGCACGATCTTCAAGAGCGGCACGCCAGGGGAACTGGCGGCCGACGAGGAGGTCAAGCGGATATACCTCGGGACCGATTTCCGGCTCGATTGAGACCTTCGAGTTCTCCTAGCAGACACCATGGCCATTACCCAGAAGCTCCAGACACGGCTCTCGCAGAAGCTCGTCCTGACGCCCTCGTTGCAGCAGGCGATCAAGCTCCTGCCGATGACCACGCTCGAGCTGGCGGAGCTGCTGAATCAGGAAATGGTGGAGAACCCGATGCTCGAGGAGATCTCCACCGAAGAAATGCAGGCGGTGGAGCCTCAGGCGCAGACATCGGAACCCGAAGCGCCCGAAGCGCCGAAACCGGACCGGCCTGACGCCAACTGGGACGA
>DATJTM010000071.1:0-3936 GCA_035503395.1 Luteitalea sp. | reverse complement strand
GGCCGGTACGGCCCGCTCGATGGGGCTCGACGTCGTCTAGCCCGAACGCAGGCGGCCGTCGTCGTTCGGCCGTCGGCTCTCGGACGACATGTCTTGGTGGGTAGGACGGCTCGCCGAGCCGTCCGTGAGTCGGACGCGCCGGCGGCGCGTCCCTACCAATACAGGGAATGTGAAACCGCAGGGGTGGTTTCGACATTCCTGCACCCTTCGATGATGCTCAGGGTTGTCCCGAGCGGAGTCGAGGGACATTCCGCATTCGGCATTTTCTGAATGCGGCAACGTGGGAGGCCGTATGCGGCCGACTGCACCACGGAGGTACTGATGCCCACTCCCGGGAAGAAGTTCGCGGCGGCGCGCGCGCAGGTCGAAGAGCGCCCGTACGTGCTGGACGAAGCGATTCCGCTCGTTCAGAAGCTCAAGTACACGAAGTTCGACGAGACCGTCGAAGTCGCGATGCGGCTCGGCGTCGACCCCAAGCACGCCGACCAGATGGTGCGTGGCACCGTGGTGCTGCCGCACGGCCTGGGCAAGACCAAGCGGGTGCTGGTGATCGCCAACCCCGAGAAGCAGCGCGAGGCCGAAGCGGCCGGCGCCGACTCGGTGGGTGGTGAGGAGCTGGTCGAGAAGATCTCGGGCGGCTGGACGGACTTCGACGCGGTCGTAGCGACGCCCGACATGATGCGCGCCGTCGGTCGGCTCGGTAAGGTGCTCGGCCCGCGCGGCCTGATGCCGAACCCGAAGACCGGCACGGTGACCACCGACATCACCAAGGCGGTCAACGAGATCAAGGCCGGCAAGGTGGAGTTCCGGGTCGACAAGACCGGCATCGTCCACGCCCCGATCGGCAAGGTGTCGTTTCCGACCGAGAACCTGCTGGCCAACGCGCACGCGCTGGTCGACAGCGTGATGAAGGCCAAGCCGGCGGCGGCCAAGGGCAAGTACCTCAAGAGCCTGACGGTCAGCTCGACCATGGGCCCTGGCGTGGCGATCGACACGGCGCACGTCGAGTCGCTCACCAAGTAAGGCGGAGACCATGGCTGTATCTCGTGCTGACAAGCAGTTGGAACTGGGACAGCTCGCGGAGTCGTTCGGCGGCACCGAGAGTGTGATCGTGATGGAGTACAAGGGCCTCAAAGTCCCTGAGGTCACTGAACTGCGTCGCCAGGTACGGGCCGTCAAGGGCCAGTACAAGGTGGTAAAGAACACCCTCGCGCGTCGTGCGATGGCCGGCACGCCCTTCGAGGGGCTGACCCCGCACTTCACGGGCACGACGGCCGTCGCCTTCAGTGGCGACGATCCGGTGGCGCTCGCGAAGGTGCTGACGACGTTTGCCAAGACCGCCCCGGCGCTGGTGCTGAAGGCGGCCGTGGTGCAGGGCGACGTCGTGACGGGGGCAGCGGTCAACGAGTTGGCGAACCTGCCGGGCAAGCCGGAGCTGTACGCCAAGCTGTTGTTCCTGCTGCAGGCCCCGATGGTGCAGATCGTGAGCGTCCTAAGTGCGGCGCCGCGGGACCTGATGAACGTGCTGACGCAGGTGGAGAAGAAGAAGGGCGAGTAAGCCCGCCGATGAACGACGGCCGCGTCTCGAGCAACGTCGAGGCGGCGGGCCCTACCGCTGACAGGTGAGGAGATCAGGACAATGGCAGACGTGACGCAGGATCAGGTTGTCGAGTACATCAAGAACATCTCGGTGCTGGAGCTCTCGAAGCTGGTGAAGACGCTCGAGTCCGAGCTCGGCGTGTCGGCTGCGGCGGCGGCCCCGGTGGTCGTGGCGGCTGGTGGCGGCGCGGCGGCCGCGGCGGCTCCGGCCGAGGAGCAGACCGAGTTCAACGTCATCCTCGTCGAGGCTGGCGCCAACAAGATCAACGTGATCAAGGCCGTCCGCGAGGTCACGTCGCTCGGTCTGAAGGAAGCCAAGGATCTCGTCGAGGGCGCGCCCAAGCCGATCAAGGAAGGCGCGAGCAAGGACGAGGCCGCGGCCATCAAGAAGAAGTTCGAAGAGGCCGGTGCGAAGGTCGAGATCAAGTAGTTCGGTTTCGGCTTGTCGCGAGCCGCGTGTGCCCATGGGACGCGCCCGACCCCGCCAGGTCGGGCCCGTCAGGGCCGCGCGGCTTTCGCCGTTTGTGTAGTTCGGCTCCGCAGACCTCGTGCAACGGGTGGTTCGTGGCGGGACCGACCCGGGGGAATCGAGAAGTATGAGCAGCAGCCTGGCCAAGAACGTCTACCGCGAGCGCATCGACTTTTCCAAGATCCGGACCACGGTCCCGATTCCCAACCTGATCGAAATCCAGAAGAAGTCCTACGACCGGTTCCTGCAGATGTACACGCTGCCGGCCGAGCGCGAGGACGTCGGCCTGCAGGCCGTCTTCAAGTCGGTGTTCCCGATTTCGGACTTCCGCGAGAACTCGTCGCTGGAGTTCATCGAGTACTCGATCGGCAATTGGGACGAGTGCGGGTGGGGTGACGAGGCCCGTGGCCTGGTCCACGAGATCGGCGGGCGCCGCATGGCGCTCAACCTCAAGTACGACATCAACGAGTGCCTCGAGCGCGGGATGACCTACGCGATCCCGCTCAAGGTGACGATCCGCCTCGTCGTCTGGAACAAGGACCCCGAGACCGGCGCCAAGACCATCCGCGACATCAAGGAGCAGGAGGTCTATTTCGGCGACATCCCGTTGATGACCGATCACGGGACGTTCATCATCAACGGCACCGAGCGCGTCATCGTCTCGCAGCTGCACCGCTCGCCGGGCGCCTTCTTCCACACGGAAGACAAGACGCTGTTCATCGGCCAGCTGATTCCGTATCGCGGCTCGTGGGTCGAGTTCGAGTACGACAGCAAGAACCTGCTGTACGTGCGCATCGACCGCAAGCGCAAGTTCCTCGGCACGGTGTTCCTGCGCGCCCTCGGGCTGCGCAACGCCGACGAGATGCTGCGTGCGTTCTACACGATCGACTCGCTGCGCCTCAAGAACGAGCAGGTGCTGTGGACGATCAACGACAGCCCGGTCGACTGGCGCGCCGGCGAGGATCTGACGATCCCCGGCAGCGAGGTCGCCCTGACCCGCGGCAAGCGCATCACCAAGGCGGCGATCCGCGCCCTGCGCGCCGCCGGCATCACCGAAGTGCCGGTCGACATGAGCCAGGTCGAGGGCGAACAGCCCTACACCGCGGCCGACATCGTCGACCCGTCGTCGGGTGAGGTGCTGCTGGAGGCCAACGAGGAGCTGTCGGCCCGCGTCATCGCGATGGCGCAGGAGAAGGGCATCGACCGGATCGACATCTTCTTCCCCGAGAAGGACGAAGTCGGGCCGGTGCTGTCGGCGACGCTGAAGAAGGATCCGATCCGCACGCACGAAGAGGCGCTGATCGAGATCTACCGTCGTCTGCGCCCGGGTGATCCCCCGACGCTGGAGAGCTCGCGCTCGCTGTTCGAGAGCATGTTCTTCAACCCGCAGAAGTACGACTTCTCGCGTGTCGGCCGCCTGAAGCTGAACACCAAGCTGAAGCTGCAGACCCCGCTCGACGAGAAGGTGCTGCACCCGCAGGACTTCTACGAGGTCATCAAGTACCTGCTGAAGCTGCGGCGCAACCCGGCCAACGTGGACGACATCGATCACCTCGGCAACCGGCGCGTGCGCTCGGTCGGCGAGCTGCTCGAGAACCAGTTCCGCATCGGCCTGGTCCGGATGGAGCGTGCGATCAAGGAAAAGATGTCGGTGTACCAGGAAATGGCCACCGCCATGCCGCACGACCTGATCAACGCCAAGCCGGTGATGGCGGCGATCCGGGAGTTCTTCGGCAGCTCGCAGCTGTCGCAGTTCATGGACCAGACCAACCCGCTGTCCGAGATCACGCACAAGCGGCGTCTCTCGGCTCTTGGGCCAGGCGGTCTGTCGCGTGAGCGCGCCGGTTTCGAGGTGCGCGACGTGCACC
>DATJTM010000070.1:0-9868 GCA_035503395.1 Luteitalea sp. | reverse complement strand
CTCACCGAAGCCGAGGCGAGGCAACATCCCTGGCGCAACGTCGTGACGCGCGCGTTGTCGGCGTCGGACCCGCCACAGGTCGAACTGTCGCCGCTGCACCTGCAGCATGGCGACCGGCTGCTGATTTCGTCGGACGGTTTGCACGGCGTCATCAGCGACGAGCGGATTGGCGTGGTGCTCGGTTCCGCCGAGAACCTGGAGCGCGCGTGCCAGCAGTTGATCGAGGACGCCAACGGCGCCGGCGGGCCCGACAACATCACGACGCTGATCCTGGAGATCGATGTTCCATAACCTGCGACAGCTGGTGCGCTATCGCGCCCTGATCCAGAGCCTCGTCACCCGCGAGCTCAAGGCCCGCTACCGCGGCAGCGTCCTCGGCTTCTTCTGGTCGTTCGTCAACCCGCTGCTGCTGCTGGTCGTGTACTCGTTCGTCTTCTCGGTCGTGCTGCCAGGCACGCATCCGCAGGAGATCGAGCCGTATGCGCTGTTCCTGTTCTGCGGCCTGTTGCCGTGGACCTGGTTCTCGTCGTCGCTGACCGAGGCGGCCAACAGCCTGATGGCTGGCGGCAACCTGATCAAGAAGGTGCTGTTCCCGGCCGAGATCCTGCCCATCGTGTCCGTGCTCGCGAACATGATGCACTTCTTCTTCGGGCTGCCGATCCTGCTGGCGTTCCTGCTGTACTTCCAGCCGACGATCACGTTCGTCGAAGTCCTGTGGTTCCCGGTGGTGGTGGCCGTGCAGCTGCTCTTCACGCTCGGCCTCAGCCTGTTGCTCGCGGCGCTCACGGTGCACTTCCGCGACATCAAGGACATCCTGAGCAACCTGCTGACGTTGTGGTTCTTCGCCACGCCGATCATCTACCCGATGCACCTCGCACCAGGCACGATGAGCAAGGCGGTGCTGAACGCCAACCCGTTCTCGCACTTCGCCGTGTCGTATCAGGAGATCCTCTTCTACCGCGGCCCCTTCGGTCACTGGAAGTGGCTCATGGCGATCTTCGCTGCCTCGATCGTGCTGTTCCTGGTCGGCTACTTCCTGTTCGATCGCCTGCGCGACTCCTTCGCGGAGGAGGTGTGAGCGCGATGGCGACCAACACTCCCGCGCTGGCGATCCGCGCCGATCACGTCACGAAGATCTACCGTCGCTTCGCCCACAAGCGGCAGTTCGCGACACTCAAGAGCGCCATCCTCTCGGGCAGCCTGGTGCGCGACCTGAAGCCCGACGAGACGTTCCGCGCACTCGACGATGTGTCGTTCGACGTGGAGGCCGGGAAAACGTACGGCATCATCGGGCGCAACGGCAGCGGCAAGAGCACGATGCTCAAGTGCGTCGCCGGTATCACCAAGCCGACCAACGGCAAGGTGACGGTCAACGGCCGCATCTCCGCCCTGATCGAGCTCGGCGCCGGGTTCCATCCCGAGATCTCCGGCCGCGAAAACGTCTTCATCAACGGCATCATGCTCGGCCTCTCGAAGGCCGAGATCGAGAAGCGCTTCGACGAGATCGTCGAGTTCGCCGAGCTGGCGCCGTTCATCGACGCGCCGGTCAAGACGTACTCGTCGGGCATGTACATGCGCCTCGGCTTCGCGGTTGCCGTGCACGTCGATCCCGACGTGCTGCTGGTCGACGAAGTGCTCGCCGTGGGCGACGAAGGCTTCGCGCACAAGTGTCTCGACAAGTTCGCTGAGTTCCGTCGCCGCGGCAAGACGATCCTGCTCGTGACGCACTCGCTCGGGCTGGTCGAGCGCTTCTGCGACGAGGCGTTGTGGCTGGACAAGGGCCGCGTGCGTGGCGTCGGCGATCCGAAGCGCGTCGTCGACGCCTACGTCACCGAAGTCGAAGAGAGCGAAGAGGCGTTTCTCGCCGCCGAGGACGCCCGCAATCGCGAGCGTGTCGACCTCGGGGCCGGCAGCTCGGTGCCGGCACCAGCCGATGGCACCGACGCCAGTGTCACCGCCGGCAACGTGGAAGCACCTGCCGACATGTTCCAGGCCGAAGCCGGGCGCTGGGGATCGCGCGAGATCGCGATCACCAGGGTGGACCTGGTAGGTCCCGACGGTCAGCCGGGGCACGTCTTCCAGACCGGCGAGCCGCTGACGATCCGCCTGCAGCTCGAGGCGGCGCATCCCGTGAAGGATTTCGTGTTCGGGATGGGCCTGTTCAACGCCGACGGCGTGTGCATCTACGGCACCAACACGAACATCGAGGAGATGTCGGCGCAGGAGATTTCGGGCAAGGGCGAGGTGGGGTTCGTCATCGACGATCTCGCCCTCACCGAAGGCACCTACAAGCTCGATCTCGCGGTGCACAAGCTGGACGGCTTCCCCTACGACTACCACCGGCAGCTATACACGTTCCGCGTGAAGTCGCGGATCAAGGACGTCGGCTTCTTCCGGCCGCGCCATTCCTGGACGTTCAGCCCGTCGATCCGCCTGACGCAGCTGTCCGGGCCGGAGGGCTGGCGCCCGCACATGAAAGACGATGACACGACTGCTTGACGAGGCCGTGGTGCCGCGCGTGGTCTCGACCGACGAGGTCGTGGCGCGCATGCGTGACTGGCGGGGTGCCGGCCTGACCGTCGCGGCGATCGTGGGCGCCTTCGACCTTCTGCACGAGGGCCATCTGGCGTTGCTCGACGCGGCGCATGCGGCCGCCGACCGTCTCGTCGTCGGCGTGCGCGACGATGGGTGGATTGGGGCCGAACGGGGCGATGCCCGTCCTGTGCATCCGGCGGCGGAACGCGCCGAGGTCCTGGCCGGTCTGAAGCCGATCGATCTCGTCGTCGTGCTGGACCGCCAGGCCGGGGCCACCTGGATTGGCGATGTGCGACCGGACGTCCTCGTGCTGTCCGAAGACGATCCGGCCGAGAGCGGAGCGGAGATCCTGCTCCCGTCCGGGACCCGTGCGGTCTACGTGCCCGTCGTGCCCGGGGCCTCCACGACCAGCCTGATTGACCGCATCCGCCTCGAAGGCGCCGCCGGCGGCCCGACTGCCGGCTGAGTAGTCGCTTCCCACCAGGTGGGACATCGGTTCCCACCCGGCCGGACTCGCGGCGGAAAAGGCCCGCGCTGGCACGCGGCGTCGCCCGATCGCCCGGCACGCGGTCTGCTCTTCTCCCTGGCATGCTCGTCTGGCTCGACACCATGCACGCCATCGCGGCGCTCCCGTCGGAGACCGCTTCGACTCCCACTTCGCGTCTGACCGCCAACGCGACGAAAGTGCCGCGCCAGCCGGCAGCGCCCCGTCGTCGACGTCGGCGCCCGGCCGGGGTCACGACGACGGAGAGCTCCGCGGCTGCGGCGGAACCGGCCCCCGCTACGCCGGAGCCGTGTGCTTCGGAAGCGCGCGAAGGGCGTTCGCCTGGTACACCTTCTTGAGGATGCCCTCGGGCAGTCCGAGGCCGTAGATCTGCCAACGGCCCTGCGGCGGCACCGGTGCGGGCGCGTAGTCGAAGTACTCGTCCTCGGTCTCGAGGAACCGGTAATAGATCTGGTACAGGTCCATGCCGAAGATCTGCTGCGGCGTCTCCGTGCCATTGGGCACGGCATCGGTGCCGAACATGATCCGGTCCTGGTACTTGTCGAAGAACTTGCGCGACGTGCGTGGCTGACGTCCGAGCTCGCCGATGCGCGCGCCGATCTCGATGTGGACGTTCGGGTAGGTGTCCAGCATCTCGCCGACGGCGGCGAGGTTCTCGGCCCAGTGCCCGACGTGCAGCGCCACGAATGTCGTCTTCGGGTGCCGCTTGAAGACGCGATCACGGGCGTCGAGCACGTCCTTGAAGGCAGGGAAGTCCTTGCCATGGAACGACCAGTCCGGATGGTTGGCGAGTTCCTCGTACCGCTCGTTGTGGCGGTCGGTCGGCAGGAAGAAGGCTTCGGGATCGCCCACGTGGATGCCCACCGGTAATCCGAGCGCACCGGCTTGTTCCCACATCGGGTCGAAGCGCGGGTCGTCGACTTTGACGAGGGCGCCGTCCTTGCCCGCCGCGTCCTTGTCGCGCAGGAAGAGGCCGAGCGTCTTGAGCACCTTGATGCCCATCGCTCCCGCCGCCTTCGACTTGGCGAGTTCGTCGGCCTGCCACTTGGGGTAGTCGGGACGCTGCGCCTCGGCCCACGCCGGCTCCGTGAAGGTCAGGAATCGGCCCGGGTGCGCCTTGTCGAGGCCGGCGACGTTGTTCACGAGGCGCTCGCCGTAACTGCCGGTCAGGTTGACCATCGTCCGGATGTTCCGGGCGTCCATCACCTTCAGCAGTTCCTCGGGCGGAGCCGCCCGCCTGGCCTGACGCGGGTTGTTCTGCGTGTTGGCGCGCACCGCGAGGTGCGTGTGCATGTCGATGACGGGGAAGGCGGCGCGCTCGATCTTGGTGACCGGCACGTGCAGCATGCTCTTCGGCTGGTAGTCGACCAGCTTCAACGACGCATCCGGCTTCGGCGGACCATCGGTTGCCGCTGGTGTCGTGGCGGCCGGCGCCGGCACCTGCTGCTCGGTTCCACCCGCACACGCGGCCGCACCGGTCGTTGCCATTGCAGCGCCCGCGGCGCTCATTCGCTGAAGCCACTCACGTCGATTCACGGTCTTCTCCAGAGGGATTGGGCGCCTTGAGACGGCGCCCCTGACGGCGCGAGATCCCAGGGCTACAGGCTGACGGGCTACAGGCTACATGAGACCGCAGGCAGCCCGTAGCCTGAAGCCTGCAGCCTGTGTGATTCAGAAGATCCGTTTGGTGAGCCTGTCGATCCGGAAGCGCGCGGTGTCGGCGATCGACATCACGGCCATCACGCCGGCCTGGACGGGATCGGTGACGACGAGATCGCTGGCGTCCGGGACGCTGCCAGCCATGTTCAGGCTGATGACCGTGAGGCCCTGGGCCCGCACCTCACGCACGGCCCGCTCGATCTCGCCACCCATCAGTGATCCGGCCAGGACGAGCACACGGGCGCGCGGCAGGCGCGCCACCGCGCGTACCGCCTCGGCGAGCGGCTGCTCGCCGACGAGCGGAATGGTGTCCACCGAGATCTTCTCGCCGCGGATGTTGTGGCGGTCGGCTTCGGTGATGGCGCCGATGGCGACCTGACCCACCTGGGCGCCGCCGCCCATGATGATCACGCGCTTGCCGAACACGTGCTGGAACGTGGCGACGCGCTCGACCTCCTGCACCGGTTCCGCCTCGCGCAGGGCAGCCAGCAGCGCCTCGGGTTCAGGCACCGCGACCTCGAGCAGCAGGCGCGTGAGGCCGGGCGTGGAGTCGACGATCGTCAACGACGAGATGTCGCCGTGGTGGGCGGCGATCACGCCACTCACGGCATGCAGCACGCCGGGTCCGCTTCGGGTGGTGACCACCAGCGCGAGGGTGGACGGTTCTTGCGACACGCCCGGCATGGTACGAGAAGACGAGCCTGCCGCGGCATTCCTGCGTCAGAAGGGGATGACTCAGGAGCCCCCCTACGATCCTGACCGGCTGCGTGGCGCCGATGCCGGTCTCGACGACCCGCCCATCGACCCGCTGTACCAGGAGCAGCCGCGCACCGGAACGCCCTGGGTGTGGATCACCGTGCTCATCGTCCTCGTCGGGGCGGGTGTGTGGTGGTTTGCGCCACGCTCATCGCAGTCGCCGGCCGAGGCCGTCGGCCGGACGCCCACGGAGCCAGCGATCGAGCAGCCGTCGAGCCCGAGTTCGCGACTGGGGACCGGGGAGCCGGATGCGGACCTGCCGCCACTCGACCAGATGGACAGCTACGTCCGTCCGCTCCTCGCGGCGTTGTCGGCTCGGCCGGAGCTGGCCGCGCTGCTTGCCAGCGACGATCTCGTCCGCCGGTTCGTCGTCAGCGTCGACACCATCGCGCGCGGCGAGTCGCCGGCCCGGCAGGTGAAGGCGGTCGCGCCGTCGGGTGGGTTTGCGGTCCAGTCGACGCGCGAGGGGTTGATTGCCGACGGTCGCACTTACGCACGCTACGACGGCCTCGTCTCGCTCGTGGGGGAACTCGACCCCGCGGCGATGGCGGCAATCTACGGGCGGCTCCAGCCACGGCTCGACCAGGCGTACGGCGAACTCGGCACCGGTGGTTCGTTCGACGATGCGATGCGGCGCGCGCTGGTCCATCTCCTGCGTACGCCGGACTTGACGGGACCGCCTGCACTGCGGACGGCGGGCGGCACCAACTACGCGTACGTCGACGCGCGGCTCGAGGGGCAGTCCGCCGCGCAACGTCAGCTGATGCGTCTTGGTCCAGAGCGTCTCGCGCGGGTGAAGGCGAGGCTGCGCGCGTTCGGCCAGGCCCTCGGGATCCCCGCCAGCGAGTTGTCCTGACGTCCCGTCGGACACACTTCCAGCTCGACGCTCCGCCGGCATTTCCCGAGCCGAAGATCGACGGCTGAGTCGGACGCGGATATGTACCGTGCCCTCGGGGACCGTCCGACAAGTCGGACGGCTACGAACCTGAGACGAGGCAGCGGCATGCGCGACTGCCGACTCGCCGACCTGCCGACTGCCGGTATCCGGATCCGTCCCCGGTTCCCGGTTCCCGGTTCCCGCCCTGATATTCTGGTGCGCTGCCGCATGGCCGGAACTTCTGCCTCCTCCCTGTCGCTTCGCTTCCTGCTGAAGGACGCGGCCGCCACCACTGGCCTGGCGGCGCCTGCCACCACGTTGTCCGGGCTGACGCCGGCGGGCAAGGCGTTCGCCGTCGCAGCTGCCGCCCAGACCAGTCCATGCGTCGTGGTCGTGCCGGCCGACAAGGACATCGAGGCGTTCGTCAGCGACGCGCGCTTCTTCCTCGGCAGCCTCGAAGGCCTCAGCGCCAACGATCTCGATCGCGGCGTCCTGCCACTGCCGTCGCCGGAAGTCGATCCCTACCGCGGTCTGGCGCCGCACTTCGACGTCGCCTCGGCCCGCGCTCGCGCCCTGCATGCCCTCGCCACCGGCCACGCCCGCATCGTCGTCGCCTCGGCGGCGGCGCTGCTGCCGCGGCTCCCAGCGCCTGAAACGCTGGTCTCCACGTCGCTCGACCTGAAGCTCGGTCAGGACATCGACCCGATGGCGCTGGCCGACATCCTGGTGCGGGCGGGTTTCAGTCGCGAGGATCCGGTCGACCAGCACGGTGAGTTCTCCGTACGCGGTGGCGTCGCCGACATCTTCCCGGCCGGCGATCGCCTTCCGGTGCGCATCGAATTCATCGGCGACACCATCGAGTCGATCCGGCAGTTCGACCCGGCGACGCAGAGGTCGGTGGCGCCGGTCGACCGCGTCTCGATTTCGCCGGTGCGCGAGATGGCCGACACGCTCGAGGCGCGTGAGAGCGAGCGTCCGGCAACGTTCTTCACCTTCCTGGGCCGCTCGGCCCGCCTGCGGTTGTTCGTCTCCGAATTCGACAAGGTCCGCGAGGCCGGCGACAAGCGGTTCACGGCGCTGCTGGACAGCTACCAGGACGCGCTGGCCCGCGACGAACGTCCGCTGCCGCCGGCCAGGCTGATGCTGCCGTGGCCGGAAGTGATGTCGTTGCTGCCCTCGTCGACGAAGCTGGAGACGTTCGCGTCCGACGCTCCCGTTGTCGACGACGAGCATGCCCAGGTCGGCCGACACGCGTCACCAGAACGTTACGTGTCGTGCCAGCTGGTGCCGACCTTCCATGGCCGCGTGCCCGATTGGGTCGCGGAGTTGCGCCGCGGACGGGAGCTTGGCGAGACCGCCGTGCTCGTCGCCGAGACGCCGGGCCGTGCCGAACGCGTCATCGAGATCCTCCGCGACTACGGCGTCGTCGCCGTCGACATCAGCCGCGCCGAGGTCACGTCCGGCAGCGCGCTGCTCGTCACGACGGGGGAGCTGACGCAGGGATTCCGGCTGCCTGCCGCCAAGATGCGGCTCTTTGCCGAGACCGACATTTTCGACGAGGAGCGCGTCGGTCATCAGCGTCGCACGTCGGCCGCCAAGGCCTTCCTCTCCGACTTCCGCGACCTCAAGGTCGGCGATCTCGTCGTTCACGTCGACAACGGCATCGGCGTGTTCGTCGGGTTGAAGAAGATCAACGTCGGGCATGAACTGCGCGAGTTCATGGAGCTGCGCTATCACGGCGACGACAAGCTGTTCGTCCCCGTCGACCGGCTCGATCTCGTCCAGAAATTCTCGGGCAGCGGTCGCCCGACGCTCGATCGTCTCGGCGGCGCCACGTGGGAGAAGGCCAAGGCACGCGTCAAGAAGGCGATGCGCGACATGGCCGACGAGCTGCTCAAGCTCTACGCCGCGCGCAAGGCCGTGCAGGGCCATGCCTTCCCGATCGACACGCACTGGCAGGAGGAGTTCGAGGGCGCGTTCCCGTACGAGCTGACGCCGGACCAGGGCACCGCCGTTGCCGACATCAAGCGCGACATGGAGTCGACGACGCCGATGGATCGGCTGTTGTGCGGCGACGTCGGCTTCGGCAAGACGGAAGTCGCGATGCGGGCCGCGTTCAAGGCGGTGATGGACGGCAAGCAGGTGGCGGTGCTCGCGCCGACCACGGTGCTGGCGCTGCAGCACCTGAAGACGCTGCGCACGCGCTTCGCGGCGTTCCCGGTGCGCATCGACATGGTCAGTCGCTTCCGCACGAAGGCCGAGCAGTCCGAGTCGCTGAAGAACCTCAAGGAAGGCAAGCTCGACATCCTGGTCGGGACGCACCGGCTGCTGGCCAAGGACGTCGAGTTCCGCGATCTCGGATTGCTGATCGTCGACGAAGAGCAGCGCTTCGGCGTGACGCACAAGGAGCGCATCAAGCAGATGCGCAAGCGCGTCGACGTGCTGACGATGAGCGCGACGCCGATTCCGCGCACGCTGAACATGTCGCTGGTCGGCATCCGTGACATGTCGGTGATCGAGACGGCGCCGCACGATCGCCAGGCGGTGCAGACGTCGGTGCTGCCCTTCGATCCGCAGATCATCGGATCGGCGATCCAGAAGGAACTCGAACGCGGCGGCCAGGTGTACTTCGTGCACAACCGTGTCGAGTCGATCCACTCGATGGCGGGCCTGCTGCAGCGCGTGGCGCCGGACGCGAAGATTGGCATCGGTCACGGGCAGATGGGCGAGGAAGCGCTCGAGAAGGTCATGGTCGACTTCATCGAACGCCGCTACGACGTGCTGCTGGCGACGACGATCATCGAGAACGGCCTCGACATCCCCAACGCCAACACGATGATCATCAACCGCGCCGATCGCTATGGCCTGAGCCAGCTGTATCAGCTGCGCGGCCGCGTCGGACGATCCGATCGTCGCGCCTATGCGTACCTGCTGATTCCGCCGGTCGACTCGCTGTCCGAAGTCGCGCGCAAGCGCCTCGCGGCGATCAAGGAATTCAGCGCGCTCGGCAGCGGCTTCCGTATCGCTGCGCTCGACCTCGAGATCCGTGGCGCCGGCAACCTGCTCGGCGGCGAGCAGAGCGGCCACATCGAAGCGATCGGCTTCGAGATGTACACCAAGCTCCTCGAGGAGACGATTCGCGAGCTGAAGGGCGAGGATCTCGAGGACGACCGCCGCGCCAACGTCAATCTCGGCGTCGAGTTCCGGATCGACGAGGACTACATCCCGGACACGAACCAGCGGCTCGGCATCTACCGTCAGGTTGCGCAGGCCAGGACGTCACCCGAGATCGACAAGGTGATCGACGAGGTGCGCGATCGCTACGGCCCGGTGCCCGAGGCGGTGTTGAGCCTGGCCGACCATGCGCGCATCCGCGTGATGGCCGACCACATGAAGATCGACGCGATCGAACGCGAGGGGAAGACCATCGTGTTCAAGTTCCGCGACACGGCCAAGGTCGACCCGCAGCGGCTGCTGTCGGTGGTCGATCGTCGCGTCGACCTGCGCCTCGTCCCGCCGGGGCACCTGAAGCTGGA
>DATJTM010000069.1:0-4366 GCA_035503395.1 Luteitalea sp. | reverse complement strand
GACGATGGTCTGGCGGTGGCCCTGTTCCTCGCGCTCCGCCTCGGCCGTCCGTTGTTCCTCGAAGGCGAGGCCGGCGTCGGCAAGACCTCGCTGGCCCATGCCATCGCCGGGGCGCTCGACACCGATCTGATCCGGCTCCAGTGCTACGAAGGCCTCGATGTGTCGCATGCCGTGTACGAGTGGGACTACGCCCGGCAACTCGTCGAGCTCCGCATCCTCGAAGCCTCGCAGGGGCTCGATCGCACGACCGCTCACCGTGAGCTGTACAGCGACGCCTTCCTGATCAAGCGCCCGCTGCTGCAATCGATCGACCCAGCGCGCACGCGGCCGGCCGTGCTGCTCATCGACGAGATCGATCGGGCCGACGAGGAGTTCGAGGGCTACCTGCTCGAACTGCTGGCGGAGTTCCAGATCACGATCCCCGAGTTCGGCACCGTCCGGGCCAGCCAGCCGCCGATTGTCATCCTCACCTCGAATCGGACGAGGGAAGTCCACGACGCCCTGCGCCGTCGCTGCCTGTATCAGTGGATCGACTACCCGTCGTCCGAGAAGGAACTCGCGATCGTGCGCGCCCAGGTGCCGGACGCCGCGGCGCGGCTGTCGGCGCAGGTGACCGCGCTGGTGCAGGAACTGCGCGCGATCGAGTTGTACAAACGACCCGGCGTCTCAGAAACGCGTGACTGGGTTGCTGCGCTGGCGGCGCTCGATCGCGAAGTGATCGATCTGGCGACCGTCGACGCGACGCTGGGTGTGGCGCTCAAGTCGCGTGACGACATCGACGCCGTGCGGGGTGACGTCCTGGCCGGTCTCGTCGAACGCGCCACCCGTCGCTGAGCGCGCGCCATGCCCGCCCTCCTCGACAACGTCCTCGTCTTCGGCCGGTGGTTGCGCGCCTCCGGGATGGACGTCCCGGTCGGTCGCATGCTCGACGTCGTCGAGGCCCTGCCGCACGTGGACATCGGCAATCGCGCCCACGTGCATCACGCGTGTCGCGCACTGCTCGTCGGGCGACGCGACGACCTCTCGCGCTTCGATCGTGCCTTCGATGCGTTCTGGCGCCTGCAGGTCGGCGTCGCCGCCGATGACGCCTCGCCGCTGCCGTCTGCGTCGCCGGGCGACAGCGACAGCGAAGGCGATGCGGAGTCGAGTGCCGTGGCGCTGCAGGCGGTCGGCGGTGCCGCAGAGGCGACAGACCTGGACGACTCCGTGGCGGGGCTGCGGACCTGGAGTGACGCGAGGACGCTGGCCCGCAAGGACTTCGCCGAGTACACCTCCGACGAGATTGCGCTCGCCCGTGCGGCCATGCAGCGCCTGGAATGGAGTCCGGGCGAGCGACGCACGCGACGGTGGGGCAGGGGCCGAGGATCACGGATCGACCTGCGCACGGCCCTGGCGCGCAGCGTGCGCACCGGCGGCGATGTCGTCGCGTTGCCGCGTCTCCACCGTCGTCGCCGCGAGCGTCCCGTCGTCCTGATCTGCGACGTCAGCGGGTCGATGGAACGGTACTCGCGCATGCTCCTGCATTTCGCCCATGCGATGGAGCGCCGCCAGCGACGTGTCGAGGTCTTCGTGTTCGCCACGACGTTGACGCGAGTCACGCGTGAACTGGGAGCCCGCGCACTCGAGGACGCCGCCGCCCGCGTCTCGCGAGCCGTGCCCGAATGGTCCGGCGGGACGCGCATCGGTCACGCCCTGCGGCAATTCCATCAGGAGTGGGCCCGCCGCGTGTTGCGCGATGGTGCGGTCGTCCTGCTGATCTCGGATGGATGGGACCGCGGCGAACCCGCCCTGCTGCGTGCGCAGATGGCCCGGCTGCAGCGAAGCTGCCATCACCTGATCTGGCTCAATCCGCTGATCGGCACGAAGGACTACGCACCGCTGACGCGCGGGCTGCAGGTGGCCCTGCCGTTCGTGGACGACTTCCTGCCGGCGCGCACGCTCGGGGACATGTCCGACCTCGCGCTACACTTGAACACCCTGTCGCAGCGAAGGCGTACTCATGGACATCGTCGGCTCCTACACGTTTGACGCGCCACGCGCGAAGGTCTGGGCGTTGCTGATGGACCCGGCCGTCATCGCCTCGTGCATTCCTGGATGCGACGCCTTCGAACCGGTCGGTGACAACACCTACCGCGCCCGGATGACGGTGGCCCTGGCGGCCATCACCGGCACCTACGACGGCGACGTGACGCTGACCGACCTGGTGCCGGAGAGGTCGTACCGCCTGCTGGCCGAGGGCAAGGGCCGACCCGGATTCGTGAAGGGGAGTGCCGCCATCACCCTGCGCGACGACGGCGCGGGCACCATCGTCGATGTGAACGGGACCGTGCAGACCGGTGGCCCGATCGCCCGCCTTGGGCAGCGGCTGATTGGCGGCGTGTCGAAGCTGATGATGGACCGCTTCTTTGCGGCCATGGCCGAGAAGAGCCGCGCCTAGACGCGGGCTCCAGCTGCAGCGAGCGCGCGACGCACGAACACCGACACCATCGCAGTTCGATATTCGGCGCTCGCGTGGATGTCGGCGTTGACGTCTTCGAGTGCACCGGCCGCCGCGTCCGCGACTCGCGCGAATACCTCCGGTGTCGGCGCCTGTCCTGCGAGGACCTGCTCGGCCGCTGTCAGGCGAATCGCGTGTGACGTCGCGCCGGTCAGGCCGATGCGGGCCGTGGCGATGGTGCCGTCCTTCATCGCCAGTGCCGCGGCCACACCGACGATCGCGTAGTGCGACGCGCGCTGGTGCAGCTTGGCGTACGCGGCACTGCGCACCGGCACGAACTGCACCCGCGTGATGATCTCGTCGGGCCGCATGTCCACCGTGAACAGTCCCTGGAAGAAGTCCGCGGCCGCGACCACGCGCGTGCCGGTGGCGCTCTGCAAATGAATCTGCGCGTCGAGCGCCAGCAGCACGGCCGGAATGTCGGCCGACGGGTCGGCGTGGGCGACGCTGCCGCCGATGGTGCCGCGATTGCGCACCTGCGGGTCGCCGATGCTCGCCGCGGCTTCGGCCAGCGCCGGGCAGCGGTCCTTGAGGACTGCCGACGACGCGACGTCGTGGTGCACGGTGGCCGCGCCGATGACGATGGTGCCGTCGCGCTCGTCGACGCCCTGCAACTCGGGGATGCGGCTGATGTCGACGAGCATCTGCGGCTCGCTCAAGCGCAGCTTCATGAGCGGCACGAGGCTGTGGCCGCCCGCCAGCAGCTTGCCGCCGTCGCCGCTCGCGGCCAGCTTGTGCAGCGCGTCGTCGATCGACGTGGCGCGCGCGTATTCGAAGGCCGTCGGGATCATCGTTGCTCTCCGTGCATGAGCCGCCAGAGCTTTTCGGGGCGCAGCATCATGTCGATGTGGGTCACGCCGAACGGCGACAGCGCGTCGACGGCGGCATTGACGAGACACGGGGTGGAGCCGAGCGTGCCGGCCTCGCCGACGCCCTTCGCACCGAGCGGGTTGACCGGCGTCGGGGTCACCGTCGAGTGGAGTTCGAAGCGCGGGAAGTCGGTCGCGCGTGGCAGCGCGTAATCCATGAACGATCCGGTCACCAGTTGGCCGTCGTCGTTGTAGACCGCTTCCTCGATGAGCGCCTGCCCGATGCCCTGGGCCAGGCCGCCGTGAATCTGGCCTTCGACGATGAGCGGGTTGATCAGGTTGCCGGCGTCGTCGGCGGCCACGAGCCGGCGCAGGGTCGGCTCGCCGGTGTCGCGGTCGATCTCCAGCACGGCGATCACGCAGCCGAACGGGTACGTGTTGTTCGTGGGTTCGAAGAAGGCCTCCTCACTGAGGCCGGGATCCAGTCCCGGCGGCAGCGGCACTGGCACGTACGCGTATCCAGCAACTTCCGCGAAGGACTTCGACGAGGCTGGCGATCCCTTGACCGCGATGCGGCCGTTCTCGAACACGAGGTCGTCCTCGTGCGCCTCGAGCAGAGCCGCGGCGAACTTCGCCATCTTCGTCTTGACCTTGCCACCGGCCAGATGGAGGGCGGCCCCGCCCACGGCCTGCGATCGGCTGCCGAACGTCCCGATGCCCTGCTTCACCACGGCGGTGTCGCCGTGGTGGATGGTGATGTGTTCGATCGGCACACCGAACTGGTCGGCCAGCATCTGCGCGAAGGTCGTCTCGTTGCCCTGCCCATGGGGCGAGGCCCCCGTCGTCGCGCTGATCCGCCCGTCGCGCTCGATGGTCACTTGCGAATGCTCCCAGCCGCCGGTCGGTAACGACGAACTGGGGCCGAGCCCACAGACTTCGACGTACATGGCCAGGCCGACGCCGACGACACGCCCCTCCTCGCGGGCAGCATCGCGCTCGGCGATGAGGGCCGACCAGTTGGCCGCCTCGAGGGCGCAGTCGAGCGCCTTGCCGTAGTCGC
>DATJTM010000068.1:0-3583 GCA_035503395.1 Luteitalea sp. | reverse complement strand
AGAACTTCGGCCTGATCACCGCCTTCCCGCTGTCGCGATCGGTGACCCCGATCGAAGGCGGCAGCAACGGACGCACGGCGCAGCCGATTGCGACGACGAGTGCGCAGTCGTGGGCCGAGTCCGACCTGAAGGCCGTCTTCGCAGGCACGCCGGTGCAGCGTGACGAGGGCGTCGACAAGGCGGGCCCGATCACGCTCGCCGCCGCGGTACAGGCGGATGCGCCGAACGCGCCAGCGGCGCCGGCCGCGCCAGCCACACCGGGACAGCCGCCGGCCGAGCCGCCCGCGAAGGCGCAGACGCGCGTGGTGGTGTTCGGCGACTCCGACTTCGCCACCAACAGCGTGCTCGGCACGCAGGGCAATCGTGATCTGTTCCTGAACGCGCTCAACTGGGTCGCGCAACAGGAGAACCTGATCGCGATTCGGCCGAAGGCGGCGGGTGACCGTCGCGTGACGATGACCGAGGACCAGCAGCGACGAGTGATGTACCTCTCGGTCCTTGGCCTGCCCCTCATCGTGGGCGCCCTGGGCTTCTGGACGTGGAGCCGGAGGCGCGGATGAAGCGCGGACGCTCGACGCTGATCCTGCTGGTGCTCGCGGCCGCCCTCGGCGGCTACATCTGGTTCGTCGAACGCGAAGGCACGACGTCCGACGACGAGCCGAAGGCGGAGCGGGTGTTCGCATCGCTCGATCAGGACGCGATTGCCGCGTTGACGGTGAAGGCCGCCAACGGCGACGAGACGTCGCTGAAGAAGGGCAACGCCGGATGGACCATCGAGTCACCCATCCAGGTGCCTGCCGATGCCAGTGAGGTCTCGGGCGTCACGAGCAATCTCGCCACGCTCGACATCACCCGCGTGATCGACGAGAAGCCGGCCTCGCTCGAGCCGTTCGGCCTCGAGTCGCCACGCATCTCGCTGACCTTCACCGCCAAGGGTCCGGCGCGCACCTTGCTGCTCGGCGCCAAGACGACGACCGGCGGCGACGTGTACGCCAAGCTGGCCGACGCGCCGCGCGTGTTCCTCGTGCCGTCGTTCCTCGAGCAGAGCTTCGACCGCACGACGTTCCAGCTGCGCAACAAGACGATCGTCAACGTCGAGCGCGACACGATCGACCGCGTTGCGGTGATTGGTGCACCCGGCACCATCGAGTTGCGGAAGGATGGCGACAGCTGGCGGCTCGTGCAGCCGCTGCAGGCGCGCGCCGATGGCGCCGAGGTCGGCACGCTGTTGACGCGGCTGACGGCGGGACAGATGCAGGCCATCGTCGCCGAGCAGCCCGCCACGCTCGACACCTACGGCCTGCAGCCCGCCCGCACCACTGTGACGGCCACGGCTGGCGGGCGCACGGTCGCGCAGGTGCTGGTCGGCGGCGCGAGCGGTGAGGCTGTGCACGCCAAGGATGCGGCCCGGCCGATGGTCTTCACCGTCGAGAAGTCGCTGGCCGACGACCTGCAGCGCGGCGTCGACGCCTACCGGTCGAAGGACGTCTTCGCGTTCCGCATGTTCAACCTGACACGGCTCGTCGTCACGCGCGGCACGGCGGCACGGACGTTCGAGAAGAAGAAGAGCGGCGACGGCAAGGACGCGACCGACACGTGGGCGCAGACGTCGCCAGTCGATGCCGGCGTGAAGGCCGCCACGATCGAAGACGTGGCCAGCCGCCTGAGCACGCTGCGCGCCGAAGGCTGGACGCAGGTGCCGGCGACCTCGGTGCCGGTGATGACGATTCAGTCGACCTACGACGGCAGTGCGCAGGAACGCGTGCAGATCGTCCAGGCCGGCGACCAGATGCTGGCGTTGCGCGACGGCGAACCCGGTGCGGCGCGCCTCACGGCCGCCGCAGTGACCGACGTGCTGTCGCTGCTCGATACGCCCTCTGCGCCTGCCGCAGCTCCGACGGCCCCTGCACCAACGGGCTCCCCCACCGGTCTTCCCGGCGGCAAACAGTGAGAGGCAGGCACGGCCGCACGCTGACCGCGGCCGTGCTCGCAGCAATCGCGACGGCGTGCGCCTCACGGCCGGCCGCGCCACCGGTCAGCGCACCAGAGCCTGCGGTCGCTGCCGCGACACCCGCGACACCCGCGCCCGCGGCACCCCCAGCGCCAACGGAACCGTCGACGGACGCTCCGCGCGCCTCGGCCGGTACACCGGCGACGGCCACTCCTGCCACCGTCACGCCAACCGACCGAGACGCATCACTCGGTCGCGCCTTCGACGAACGATTCGCGCGCGCCGATGCCACGGCGCTCTGGAGCATGCGGCTCGAACGCGCCGGCACACGCGCCGTGCTCGCCAGCCGCAACGCGGATCGACTCGTGGTGCCTGCGTCGAACATGAAGATCGCGACGCTGGCAGCCGCCGCGCTCCGACTCGGGTGGGACTACCGCTTCACGACCACGCTCCACCTCCGCGGTGATCGACGCGATCACGTGCTCGATGGCGACCTCGTGGTCATCGGCGGCGCCGATCCGACGATCGGCCGCGGCCCCGATCCGCTGGCGACCTTCCGCGAGTGGGCGCGAACCCTGCGCGCGACGGGACTTCGTCGCATCGATGGCGCCCTCGTCGGCGACCCTACGAAGTTCGGCGATGCATGGCTCGGCGACTCGTGGAGCTGGGACGACCTCACGTTCGGCTACGCGGCACCCTATTCGGGTCTCACCTTCACCGAGAACGTCGTCCGCGTCCGCATCACACCGGGGGCGGCGTCAGGAGAGCCCGCTGCCGTCACGCTGTCGCCGATGGCCTCGGGGCTGGAACTCAACGCCAGCGTCACCACGTCAGCGAAGGGCACGCCTGCCGCGTTCACCGTCAATCGGTCGCTGATTGCGCCCGTCCTCGACGTGACCGGTTCCGTGCCGTCGGGCAACGCGGTCGTCGAGCGGACAGTGGCTGTCGCGGAACCGGCGCGCTACTTCCTCGGCGCGCTGCGCGCCGTGCTCGCGGAGGAAGGCATCGAGATTCGAGGTGCGACCCAGGTGATGTCGGTCGACGTGGCGCAGTTGCCGTCGCCGAGCGTGGTTCACCGGTCGGCGCCGCTGGCCGACGTGGCCCAGCGCTTCATGAAGGTCAGTCAGAACCTGTACGGCGAGGTGTTGCTGCGTGTGCTGACGACGACTGAAGGCCACACGACGCCCGCCGACGCGCGAACCGCGCTGCACGACACGCTGGCGACGCTCGGCGTGACGACTGCCGAAGTGCAGGGCATGGACGGTTCGGGGCTGTCGCGTCGCGACTTCCTCACAGCCCGCGCGGTGGCGACGTTGCTGCAGGCAATGGCGCAGCCGCCACACCGCGACGCGTTTCGCGCAACGCTGCCGATCGCCGGGCAGGACGGTACGATCGGCACGCGCTTCCGCACGAGCCCGTGCCGCGGCCGGCTGTTCGCGAAGACAGGCACGCTCGCACACGCGCGCGCCCTGTCGGGCTACATCACGTCGACGTCGGGCGAGGAATACGTCTTCTCGGTCATCGCCAACAACTTCCTCGCCCCCGCCCGCGACATCGACGGCATCGTCGACGACGCGTTGTCGCTCGTCTGCGCGTCGTGACCCGCGTGCAGTTGTAGCCGTCGGACTTTGT
>DATJTM010000067.1:0-6852 GCA_035503395.1 Luteitalea sp. | reverse complement strand
CGACGAACGACGAACGACGAACGACGAACGACGAACGACGAACGACGAACGACGAACGACGAACGACGAACGACGAACGACGAACGACGAACGACGGCCATTATCACGAATTCGTAGCCGTCGAACTGCGAACCCGTAGCCGTCGAACTTTAGTTCGACGGTCAGTGATCTCCGAGCGTCGAGCTGAAGCTCGACGCCTACGTCAGGCAAGCCATGCATCGCCGAACCTTCCTCACGAGTGTGACCGCAGGTGTCGCCGCCGGGACCGCGGCGCTCGACGCCTCGTTCCAACCTGCGGCCGCATCACAGGCGCGCGCACCGCTGGCGGCGCCGATGTATCGGCCACTTCCGGTCGGCGCCATCAAGCCGGCCGGCTGGTTGCAGCGCCAGTTGCGTATCCAGGCCGACGGTTTGACCGGACACCTCGACGAGTTCTGGCCTGATGTCGCGCGCAGTCAGTGGTTCGGCGGGGACGCGGAGGGCTGGGAGCGCGCGCCGTACTGGCTCGACGGCGCCATTCCGCTGGCCTGGCAGCTGGACGATGCGGCGCTCAAGGCGCGCATCACGCGCTACCTCGAACACATCGTCACGCACCAGCGCGCCGACGGCTGGTTCGCGCCGTACCCGGTCGACGCGGTCGCCAGGCGCTACGACATGTGGGGCATCCTGCTCGCCAACAAGGTGCTCGCGCAGTACCACGAAGCCACCGGCGACGCTCGCGTGCTCGAGAGCGTGAAGAAGAGCCTGCGCGCGATGGACGCCGGACTCGACCGGACGCCGCTCTACGACTGGGGCCGGTTCCGCTGGTACGAGGGGCTCGTGCCGGCGTTCTACGCCTACGAGCATGGCGGCAACGAACCGTGGCTGCTGGATCTGTCGCGCAAGCTGCGGACCCAGGGCATCGACTTCCGGCGCCTGTTCGGCACCGAGGACATGTCGGTGCCGACACCGCGACGCGGGCTCTGGACCTGGACCAAGCATGTCGTCAATCTGGCGATGGCCACCAAAGCGGCGGCGCTCTCGTGGCGGCTCGATCAGCAGCCGCGCGATCGCGCCTTCGCCAGTGAGATGATCGCCACCCTGGATCGGTTCCACGGGCAGGTCAGCGGCGTGTTCTCCGGCGACGAGTGCCTCTCGGGCAAGAACCCGGTGCAGGGCACCGAGCTGTGCGCCGTCGTCGAGTACATGTATTCGCTCGAACACCTGTTCTCGGTGTTCGGCGACATCGCATACGCGGATCGCCTCGAGCGCGTCGCCTTCAACGCGCTGCCGGCGGCGGTGTCGCCCGACGGCTGGTCGCATCAGTACGACCAGCAGGCCAACCAGGTACAGTGCACCATCAATCACGAGCACGGCTGGTCGACCAACGGCCCGGAGTCGAACCTGTTCGGCCTCGAACCGAACTACGGATGCTGCACCGCGAACATGCACCAGGGCTGGCCGAAGTTCGTCAGCCACCTCTGGATGCGGAGTCCGGACGAAGGGCTCGTCGCCGTCGCCTGGTCGCCGTGCATCGTCAAGACGGACTTGCGCAACGTACCGGTGACGGTGACCGTCGAGACCGACTATCCGTTCCGTGACGCCATCGCCGTGACCGTCGAGGCGGCGCAGCCGGTCCGCTTCCCGCTCTGGCTGCGCGTGCCGACGTGGGCGACGGGTGGTGCAACTGCGCGCGCCGGCGCGGGCCCGACCGAGCCGATGACGCCGGGCACGCTGCACCGGGTGGAGCGCGACTGGTCAGGCAAGCAGGTGATTACCCTTCGATTGCCGATGCGGGCGGCGCTGACCGTGCGCTACAACGAGGCCGTGTCGGTGGAGCGCGGTCCTCTCGTATACGCGTTGAAGGTGGGCGAGCAGTGGACGCGCGTCAACGCCGACAAGCCGCATCGCGAGCTGCCGCACGCGGACTACGAGGTGCGCGCCACCACGCCCTGGAACTACGGGCTCGTCGTCGACGATGGCGTCGAGGCGGCGGTGACGTTCTCGGAAAAGCCAATTGGTGCGCAGCCGTTCTCACCCGATGGCGCCGGTGTCGTCGCGACGGCGCAGGGCCGTCGCATTCCGGCGTGGAAGCTCGAGGCCGGTTGGGCCGGCGAGTTGTCGGTCACGCAGCGTTCGTGGTCGGACCCGGAGCGGCCCTTGACGAACGAGCCGGCCGAGACGATCACGCTCCTTCCGTATGGCTGCACGAACCTGCGCATCAGCGAGTTCCCACGTGTCCCGAAGGCTCGAGGGTAGGGGCGCCTCTCTGAGGCGCCCGGGTGTTGTGGTCGCCTGACGGAACCGCCCGACAAAGTCGGGCGGCTACGAGTGGTGAACGGGCCGGCGACCACGTCACAGGCTGCTGGCGACGGCGATCAACGCGTCGGCGCGGACGGCGGGCAGCAACAGCCCCCGCGTCTGCGACAGCCGCTCGACGATCGCGGCGAGGTAGCGCTCCTTCGTGGCGATGTCCCCACGACGGGCGGCCTCGCTGGCGACCGTGGCCATCGCGAGCAGTTCCAGCTTCAGCTTCGCATCCGGCACGAGCTGTTCGATCGACGTGGTGAGGCCAGCGAAGGTCACCAGCCCTGGATGGCCGACCGACGGGACCGCCACACCCGGCAGCGTCTCCCACCGTTCGCCGTACGCGCCGAGCCGCATCGCGCGGGTCATGTCGTCGACGAACCGCGACATGATGGCCCGCACCGAACCATCACAGAACACGAAGCCGCCCACCGGATTGCAGGGCGCAGAGTTGCCGAGCGCGGCGCGCAGGCTGGCCAGCGTGATCTGGCCATTGCCGTCGGAGAGGGATCGCAACGCGACGTCGACGTCAGGTGACGGGTCCTTCACTGCCGGCAGCAACAGGCCGAACAGCGTGTCCTGCTCGACGTAGGGCAGCAGTTCGACGATGGACCCCAGCGCGTCGGCGTGCGCACGAATGATCTCCTCCTGCATGCGCCGCCGGCCTTCGGCCGCGCCCGGGGTGGGGAAGGCCGTTACCGGACCGGCGACGAGTCGTCCCTGAGCGAGGCGGAAGTCCAGCCGAAGGCTCTCTGAGCCGGTGACGCCGGGCATCGGCTCGCCGACGATCGAGAGGCTCGTGCGCGTGAGCCGCAGGGCAGTGAACCGGAAGCCGTCGGCCGCGCCATCGGTCGGCAACTGGGCCAGCTCCAGGATCGGGCCGAGACTGGTGGGCAGTTCGCCAGTCCTACCGTGATAGGTGTGCAGGCCCAGGCCAATCTGCTTGAGGTTGTTGGCGGCCTGTTGCCGCGCCGCCGCGTCGCGCACCTTCTGTACGGCGGGCAGGAGCAGGCCGATCAGGATCGCGATGATCGCGATGACCACGAGCAGTTCGATGAGCGTGAAGCCGTGCGTGCGATGGAACGCGCGTCGGCGCCGTGTGGCGAGAGTGGGCAGGGACATGGAGACACCTCCGGCGGCAGGACGCATCGCAGTGCGCGCCTTGGCCAGCCTTGACTGACGGGGAACGAGTGCCGGGAGGGGCGCTTCTTTTTCTGCTAACGCCGGGGCGCCGCGAAACCGTACACCGCCTCGTCCGTGAGGACGGCCAGGCCGTGTCAGGACAACGGGCCTGTCTGTCTGGTGGTCTTGTCGACGGTGTCGGGGTGTGACACGCTGCGCGCGCAACCACAGCATGTGCGACCGGCGCTGGCGCTGCCCGCGCGATGGCCGCAGGCAGGAGGCCGTGATGGCAAGCCGACGGGAGTTTCTGGGAGCCCTGGCGACGAGCGTGGCGTCGACGCGACTGGTCCGCGCCGCGCCGAGCGATCGCGTGCGTGTTGCCTTCATCGGCGTCGGTCTGATCGGCACGCGTCACCTGATCGATTTCGCCGCGCAGCCCGATGTCGATGTGGTCGCCATCTCGGACCTGTCGCCAACCCGTCTCGAGGCGGCTCGCGCCCGCCTGACCAGCAAGACGGATGGCGTGGCCGATTTCCGACGCGTCCTCGATCGGCAGGACGTCGATGCCGTGGTCGTCTCGACGCCGGATCACTGGCATGCGCTGATGACGATGATGGCGTGCGCGGCGGGCAAGGACGTGTACGTCGAGAAGCCGTTGACCCATTCGGTCCGGGAAGGCGACTGGATGATCGCGGCCGCCGACCATCATCGCCGGGTGGTGCAGGTCGGGACGCAGCAACGCTCGGGTCGTCACTACCAACGCGCCGCCGACCTGATCCGGCGGGGGCATCTCGGCGACCTGCGGCACGTCCACATCCGATCGACCCGCAACATCGTGCCCGGCTTCGTCGCGCCACTCGACGAGCCCGCCCTCACCCCTGACGCCTGGGAGATGTGGCTCGGGCCGGCGCCGATGGTGCCCTTCGACCCTCGTCGAGCGCTCTATCACTTCCGCTGGTACTGGGACTACTCGGGTGGGCAGACCACCAACCTCCTCTCCCACGATCTCGACATCGTCCAGTGGATCACCGGCGCGATGCCTACTCGTGTGACGGCGTTCGCGCAGCGTCGATCGCTCGAAGGGTTCGGCGAGACGCCGGATGCGTTCGAGGCCATCTACGAGTTTCCGAAGTTCCTGCTCACATGGTCGAACTCGGAAGTCTCGGCCGGCCGGCTGCGTGGCCTCGAGCTTTCCGGCACCAGCGGCACCATGGCGATCAACCGGGCCGGCTTCGAGATCATCCCGGACCGAGAGATTCCAGCCGACGAGCAGATCCCTCGCGTGTCCTTCGCCGGCGCGGCACCGCGTGAGGCGCCATTGCGCACCGAGGCGATCAAGGACGATGGGTACGAGCAGGTGCGCGACCAGTTCGTGCCGCATGTGCGGAACTTCATCGAATCGATCCGCAGCCGGCGGGCGCCGATCTCGGATCTCCACGGAGCGCAACGCACCTCCACTGCCTGCCACCTGGCCAATATCGCGATGCGGGTTGGCCGCGTGGTGCGATGGGACGAGGCCGCCAACGACATCGTTGGTGACCCGGAGGCCTCGCGCCTGCTGACCAGGTCTTATCGTGAGCCCTGGGACAAGGAACGGCGGGCCATTCTCACTGCAGCAAAGTCGCAAGACGACAGTGCGAAGTCAGAAGGCAGGTCACGATGATCCGTCGACGCGAGTTCCTCGGCGTGTTGGCATCTGTCCCTGTCGCTGCCGCCGCGCAGACGGGAAGTGATGTCGGCCGCACGTCGATGCTGCTGGCCTACACGTCTTTCGCCGTTCGCATGGCGCAGGGGCGCGATCTGCTCCGCGCGAACGTGTCGGCGCTCGGTCCCGACACGTTCCGCGAGTTGTGTGCCAGGTTCGCCACTCGGGGCGGGCAGATGGACCTCTCGCAGGTCTCGCAGGCGGATCAGGCGAAGCTGACGGGCGTGCGCGAAGCGTTCACGAAGGACGGCCTCGAACTCGAGGTCTCGATTCCCAGTCGCTTCCTGGAGACGCCTGAATCGTACGCGCAGGCCGTGGGCGTCGCGCGCGCACTCGGCGCCACGCGGGGACGGGTGGCGTTGCTGTCGGGGCGTCGCTACGAGAGCTTCGAAACCGCCGACGTGTGGCATGCGTTCCGGACGAAGTGGCACGACACGCTGCGGCGCATGCGGCCCGAGTTCGACCGGCACGCGTTCCCGATTGGCATCGAGAATCACAAGGACTGGCTGGCGGCGGACCTTGCCGCGTTGCTCGAGACGATCGGCAGTTCCCACGTAGGCGCCTGTGTCGACTTCGGCAACAACCTGGCCCTGCTCGAGGATCCCGACGAGACGATTCGTGTGCTGGCGCCATTCGCCGTGACCACACATTTGAAGGACATGGCGTTGCGTCGGACCGACGAGGGGTTCGAGCTGTCGGAAGTACCGCTCGGCCAGGGCATGCTGCCGATTCAGTCCTACGTCGACCAGATCCGGAAAGCTCGCCCTGAGGCTCGCATGTGCCTCGAGATGATCACGCGTGACCCCCTGAAAGTCCCCTATCGCACCGATCGATACTGGGTGGCCTTCTCGGCGACGGACCGCCGGCCCGAGCGGCTGAAGGCCTTCGAGGCGCGGGTGCTGTCCAAGGCGGTCGAGACGCTGCCGCGCGTGAGCGGACTGTCACCGGCTGATCAGATCACGGCAGAAGATGACAACGTGCGGGCGTGCGTCGCATATGCGCGCGCCACCTTGCGATTGGGAGCGAATCGAGCATGACGCGACCGGCCACCCTGGATCTCTTTCGACTCGACGGGCGTACGGCCCTGGTGACTGGCGGCGCCCGTGGACTGGGAAGGGTGATGGCCGAAGCCCTCGGGGAACTCGGCGCACGCGTGTGTGTGACGAGCCGTTCCGCCGCGACCGCACGTTCGGCCGCAACCGAACTTGCGGCGGAGACCGGCGCGACGGTGATCGGCGTCGAGGGTGAGGTGTCCACGCGTGTCGGCGTGGATGCACTCCGTCGCGTGGTCGCCGACGAGGTGGGCGCCATCGACATCCTGGTGAACAACGCCGGCGTCAACATCCGCGGCAATGTGGGCGACTTGTCCGAGGACGACTGGGACGCCGTGCTCGACACCAACCTGAAGGGACCGTTCCTGGTCGCCCGCGCCTTCGGGCCCGCGATGTGCGAGCGAGGCTGGGGACGCGTCATCAATCTGTCGTCGATGCTCGCCAACATCGCCCTGCCGGGGCGCGCGCCCTACGCGTCGTCGAAAGCGGGCGTATCGTCGCTGACGCGCGTGCTGGCGCTGGAGTGGGCGGCGGCCGGTGTCACCGTCAACGCCATCTGCCCGGGGCCGTTCGGCACCGACATGAACAAGCAGCTGCTGAACGACCCGGAGAAGTACGCCGCCTTCGTGCAGAAGCTGCCGGTCGGTCGCTGGGGCGAGTTGCACGAAATCAAGGGCGTCGTCGCGT
>DATJTM010000066.1:0-23648 GCA_035503395.1 Luteitalea sp. | reverse complement strand
GCCGGCGCGGCCCTGGCCCTGCTGTGGCTGGCGTGGCGCAGCCATTGGGGCACGGCAACGGAATGGCAAGGACTACTCGTCCTCATCGCAGCAACCCTGACGTGGACCAAGCAGGAAGGTGTCGTGTGGGTGGCGATCATCGGCGGCGTCTGCGCACTGCGCGGTTGGCGCGCCGCCCGGTTTGCGGTCCCCGCTCTGGCCATCGGCATCGGTTGGCACCTCTGGGCCCGCGCCGCCGGGGCTCCAACGACCATGGCATACGCCTGGCCAGCGGTCACGATGGTGCCGACGCGGCTGCTGACCGTTGTGCTCGCGTATGTGCGCGAGGCCTTGACGCCAACGACCTGGGGTCTTTTCTGGCCGGCTCTGGCGCTCGGCACGCTGGCGGGCGGTGGCAGGCGCTGCTGGCGGTTCCCTGGTCTGCTGCTGGCGGCCCTGGCCGCGGGAGCCACCGGCCTGGTGTGTTCCGCCTGGGGAGATCTTGCCGAGCACGCGCGGGTGACGGTCCCTCGGCAGATGATCCAGACGGCCCCGGCGCTAATCGTCTACGTTTGCGGACTTCAATTCGTCCGATCGGAGACTTTTAGTCGCCAGAGAGGAAGACTTCAAGCATCCAGCCTCGACGCCTGAAGTTGTTTGTGGCCGTGCCAGACCAAATTTTGGACCGGTTTGCCTGCTTGCTGGCATCAATCGCGATCGCCACCGCTCCTCCTCATCAAGTGGCATCTCGCTTGCTTCGTTCCGGTGTGCGGCTCCCCCCGCTCGCACCCAAGATGTCCAAGATCGCCATCGGCTTGTTTCTGTTTCTGGGCTGCTGCCTGTCGTCTCCCACGTACGCAGCGGCCCTCGTGATTGGCAACGGCGCCGTCTGGAAGCCCATGCCCTCGTCAAGCAGCGGCACTGGTACGGGCGGACACTGGGACAACCGCTCCTATGACAGCACGACCAACCAGAGCGGCACGGGGAGCGGTCTCTGCTCGGCCGGCTCGCTCGTGCTCGGCGAGACGTGCGATTGGGTGGTGAACCCCACCCTGAAGAATCCGATCCCGGCCTCCCACAAGGGCGCTCCGGTCGAGTATCTGGCGGCGGACGGCTCCGGCACGCGCAACGCCGCCGACTTCTATTTCAGCGGTGACCTGACCGTCGACTTCAACATGCTGTTCCAGCTCACCAACTGGGATGGCGCGGCCCTGGACACCGCGCAGTTGGACACCAGCATCGAGTTTGGCTGGTACCGGGCGGGCGACCCCTCGCAGCTCTTCGCGCTCTTCGGGCCGGGGGGCCCGTTCACCAGGAACGACGGGACGGTGGCGGTGGCGGGCACGCTCAAGAACGTGCAGCTGTCCGGCGATTTCGGGTTCTACTACCGCAGCACGATGTTCGGCGACGGCAGCGCCTCGGAAGTCGCGTTCTTCACCGAATCGCGCTTCAACCGGATCGGTGCGTACACGGCCTACTTCGCGTTCGCGGACTTCGACAACCAGGGCCGGTTCCAGGCCGAATTCAGGCTGGATGACGAGGTCACCCGACTGGCCTACGACGTGGTCGTGAACGCCAACCACCAGCAGTTCGCGCTGTTCCGTCAGGGGAATCGTTACTGGATGGGCCTCGAAGACCAGGTCGGCACGCAGACGTCACTCTTCTGCGCCGAACTGCGCGCGCAGCCCTGCTCGGACTACGACTACAACGACTTCATCGTCGAGTTCGACGTCACCGATCGGACCTCGGTGCCGGAGCCTGGCTCGATCACGCTGCTGGCCGGAGCCCTGGCTGGCCTCGCCTGGCGCCAGCGTCGCCGCCGCTAGGCCGCGACTGGCGCGTCAGCGGTCCTGCAGATAGCGCGTGACGGCATCCTGCCAGGTCGGCAAGGGATGCCCGATCGCCGCCGCCAGTTTCTCGTTCGACAACGCACAGTAGACCGGCCGTTGCGCCCGCAGCTTCACGTCCTTCACTGACGTCCGGGCCAGCAGGCTGGCGTCGGCGCCAAGCGTCTCGGCCACGAGCTCGCCGACGTCGGCCCACGTACCTTGCCCGCTGTTGACGCAATGGAAGATGCCTGACGGCGTGTCTCGTTCCAGCAGCCGCAGTGTCGCGTCGCGCGCATCGACGACATAGCTGGGGGTGACGACGCGGTCGGCGAAGACGGGGGCGCGGCTGCCGGCGCGGAGTGCCGCGACGATCTTGTCGACGCTGCTGCGTGCTTGCCTTCCGCCAAAAAGGCTCGCGACGCGCACCACGTACCAGCGCGGCGCGTCCTGCGCGAACCACTCCCCGAGCAGCTTGGAGCACCCGTAGACGCTCACCGGCCGCGTTCGATCCTCTTCGGTGTAGGGGGTCGCCGCCTCACCGTCGAACACGAAGTCGGTGCTGTAGTGCACCAGCGTGGCGCCGACCTGTGCCGCGGCCGCCGCCATCGACCGGACCGCGAACGCATTCACGGCCAGCGCCGTGGCGGCATCGTCCTCGGCGCCGTCGACGTTGTTGTAGGCCGTGCAGTTGACGATCACGTCGGGCCGCGTCGCCTTGACGACAGCAAGGACGGCCGCGTGGCTGGCGACATCGACGTCAGCGCGGGTGACCCCGACGACGTCGTGGGCGGGAACGTCGGCGAACGTCGAGCCGAGTTGCCCGGCGGCGCCGATGACCAGAAGCTTCATCGATATGCCTCGATTGCGCGGTCGTCCAGCACGCCTTCCCAGCGCGCCACCACCGCCGTGGCCAGACAGTTGCCCGTCACGTTGACGGCCGTCCGGCCCATGTCCAGCACCTGATCGATCCCGAGCAGGATCGCAGCGCCCTCCAGCGGCAGCCCGAAGGTCGTCAGGGCGGCGGTCAGCACCACGAGCGCGCCTCGCGGCACGCCGGCGACGCCCTTGCTCGTGAGCATCAGCGTCAGCATCATCACGATCTGCTGGCCCCACGACATCTGGATGCCGGCCAGCTGCGCGACGAAGACGCTGGCGATCGACAGGTACAGCGTCGAGCCATCCAGGTTGAAGCTGTAGCCGGTCGGCAACACGAAGCCGACGATGTTGCGCGGCACGCCGAAGCGCGCCATCACTTCGAGGGCCTTGGGCAGGGCGGCTTCCGAGCTGGCCGTCGTGAAGGCGATCAGGAACGGCTCGCGGATGGCCCGCAGGAACGTGAAGAAGGGCACGCGAATCAGCAGCGCGACACCGCCGATCACGACGAACAGGAAGATGACCAGCCCGAGGTACATCACGCCCACCAGCTTGCCGAGCGTGATCAGGATCGCGATGCCGCGGCCGCCGACGGTCGCGCCCATGGCGGCCATCACGCCAATCGGCGCGAACCGCATCACGTAGCCGGTGAACTTGAACATCACCTGCGCGACCGCCTCGAAGAACTCGGTGACCGGGCGGCCCTTCTCGCCGATGCTCGCCAGCGCCACCCCGAAGAACGTCGCGAACACGACCACCTGCAGGATGTCGCCGCGCGCCATCGCGTCGAAGACCGAGGTCGGGAAGAGATGCAGGAAGATCTCCCAGCCGGTCTGTTGACGTGTTGCCATCGCGGCGACGTCGGCCGTCGCGGTGGCGGTCACCGTGACACCGGCACCTGGCTGAAAGTAGTTGACGAGGCTCAGGCCGAGGATCAGCGCGATTGTCGTCGCCACCTCGAAATACACCAGCGCCTTGATACCGATGCGCCCCATGGCCTTCAGGTCACCCGTGCCGGCGATGCCGACCACCAGCGTGCTGAAGAGCAGCGGCGCGATGATCATCTTGATCATCCGCAGGAACGCGTCGGCGAGCGGCTTGATGGCGACGGCGACGTCCGGCACGGTCGCGCCGAGGACGATGCCGAGGGCCAGGCCGATGAAGATCTGCGTGGTGAGGCCGGGCCACCACCACGGCCCGGTCACACGGGCCGGAACTGGGGCGCCGGGCGCCTCGATCTCGATGCGAGCCATGGGAGCGCGTCAGCCCTGCGCGTAGAACGCCGCGATCACGTCGACGACGTGCCGCTGCTGCGCGTCGGTGAGTTCACTGTAGATGGGCAGCGCGAGCGTCTCGGCGGCGGCCCGTTCGGACACGGGCAGCGCTCCGGGCGGCACGCCGAGATACGCAAAGCATGGCTGCAGGTGGAACGGCACCGGGTAGTAGATCTCGCAGCCGACGCCGTGCGCCCGCAGGTGATCACGCAGGGCGTCGCGCCGCGGCACGCGGATCACGAACTGGTTGTAGATGTGACGGCGGCCGGCGCGCTCGGTCGGCAGGCCGACGGGGGCCGACGGCGCGAGTTCGGCGAACAAGTCGCGATAGCGTGCCGCATTGCGCCGTCGCGCCTCGGTCCAGGCGTCGAGGTGCGGCAGCTTCACGCGCAGCACCGCCGCCTGGATGGCCGCCAGCCGGAAGTTACCCCCCACTTCCTCGTGGTGATACGTCCGCAGGGCCCCGTGCACGCGCAGCAGTCGCACGCGGGTCGCCAGCGCATCGTCGTTGACCGTCACGAGGCCGGCGTCCCCGGCGGCGCCCAGGTTCTTACTCGGATAGAACGAGAAGCAGCCGGCGTCGCCCAGCGTGCCGAGCGAGGCGTCCCCGTACGTGGCGCCGAGCGCCTGCGCCGCGTCCTCGATGACGTGCAGGCGATGCGCGCGCGCCACCGCGAGCAGTTCCGTCATCTCGGCCGCCTGCCCGTAGAGGTGGACGGGAATGATGGCACGCGTCTGCGGCGTGATCGCGCGTTCGACGGCGGAGACGTCCAGGTTGTACGTCTCCGGGTCGACGTCGACCAGGACCGGCGTCGCGCCGAGCCTCGCCACACAGCCGGCCGTCGCGAAGAACGAATAGGTGGGGACGATGACCTCGGCGCCCGGCCCGATGTCGAGCGCCATCATCGCCACGAGCAGCGCGTCGGTGCCGGAGGTGACGCCGATCGCATGCCGCGCGCCAAGGTAAGCCGCCGCTTCCGCTTCGAAGGCCTCGACCTCCGGGCCGAGGATGAATTTCTGGGTGTCGACGACGCGTGTGACCGCCTCGACAACGGCATCCCGAATCGGGGCGTACTGGGCGGCGAGGTCGAGCAACGGCACCTGCATCACTGGCTGCATGCTACACTCGGCCCCCCGTGGCGGCCAACGACCTCCGCGCCCTCGTGGCCTACCGCGGCCTGCTCCGCGGACTCGTCCAGCGCGACCTCACCGTCAAGTACAAGGGTTCCCTGCTCGGCGTGGCGTGGTCGCTCCTGCACCCGCTCGTGATGGCAGCCGTCTACACGCTCGCCTTCCGCTATGTGGTGAAGGTGCCGATCGAGCGTTTCCCGCTGTTCCTGCTGAGCGGACTGCTGCCGTGGATGTTCTTCGCGGGAGCACTGGGGGCGGCCACCAGTTCGATCGCCGACAACGGCACGCTGGTGCGGAAGGTCGCGTTTCCGCGCGCCGTGCTGCCGCTGGCGGCGGTCGCCTCGGCACTGGTCCAGTTCGCGCTGATGTACACGGTGCTGGTACCGACCGCACTGGTGATGGGCGGAGGCATCTCGTTCGCGTGGGCGGCGCTGCTGCCCGTGATGGCGCTGCAGGCGGCCTTCACCGCCGGCCTCGGCCTGCTGCTCGCCACGGCGTACGTCTTCGTGCGCGACGCGCGCCACCTGCTCGACGTCGGCCTGCAGGTCTGGTTCTGGCTGACGCCCATCGTGTACGCCGCCAGCCTCGCGCCCGAGCGACTGCGGAAGTGGCTGCAGCTGAATCCGATGCTGCACTTCGTGACCGCGTATCAGGAGATCGTCACGCATCACGTCGTGCCCTCGGCGGCCACGTTCGCGCTGCTCCTGGCGATGGCGACTGTCGCGCTGTCGATCGGCTGGACCGTCTTTGCACGGGCCCAGAAGCGGTTCGCGGAATACGTCTGACACACCGTTCCACCGGGGCCTGCCACCCGGCACCTCTGCATCAGCGATTACCGCGTGGCCTTGGCCAAGACGACTGTGCCCTCGCGACGAGGCCATTCGACACGCGGGGAGGTCCAGACAGGAACGTCGTTCACGGCGTTGCCCCACCGCTCCGGCGTCGTCTCCAGTACGAGAGTGACGCGTTGGCCGGCCCAGGGATGCAGCGGCACCTCTAGGGGGAAGAGCTTTCGGTGCGCCTCGACGCCGAGCGGGAACAGCGTGAGGTGCGCCATCACCGTCCGGCCGAGAGCGTGTTCCACCGTGACCGACATCTGCACGCCATCACTGTTGCTCAGCCAAACGTCCGGTCGCATGGCTGCGCCCCCGCGAAACACTGCGCCCTTCGGGACATCCAACTTCCAGGCGATCCGCGACGTGGGCATTGCGACGATCGAGGGATACCGGACGTGTTCGAAGATGACGGGCTGGATCGAGATGCCCGCGTGGAGCGAAGGCCAAGACGTGTCGAGCCGTGCCTCTGGCAACGCGGCAACGAGATCGAGCGAGGTCAGTCGTGTCGTCGGCGACAGCACAATCAAAAGGCCACACACGGTCGCCAGCCCTATCACGCCGGTTGCCATGCGCCGCAGGTTGACGCCGGTCGACAGTGTCGAACGGGCTGCTCGCGTCCGAACTGCGTTCCGCGAACGAGTCCTGCAAGCCAGCCCACACGCCCAAAGCAGGAGCACGTTCAACAAGACCACTACAGCCGCCACCGGGCCGGGCGAGCGCAGCCAGGGTGGCCATGGAGCGAGGACTTCATGTAACCAGAAGGGAAGCGTCGCGCGGCGACTCGTCGTCTCCAGCACCAGGTCGCCCCACTGCTCCACGCCGTCCGCTATCAGCATCGCGCCGGGCAGTGCATCATCGCGCGTCGCGGCCAGCATGATGGAGGGACCAGGCTCGGCGCGGACGTGACGGATGTCCAGCCGATAGCGACGCCCCCGCGAGGCGCGAATCGACCGGAACGGCACGTGCACGGCCCCACGTTCAACGGTCGCCGCACCCACCACGACCCGCTCGCGGCGAAACGCGCCGGCCTGCGTCACTTCGAGGAGGTCGACGACGAGGTCACCGTGGAGAACGCGACCTTCTGTGGGCGTGTCCAGCCAGACGCCGTCCAGACCGTCGGCGCCCATCACGAACTCCTGCTGAATCGGGCGCGGAGAGGCGGCCGGTAGCGTCGCCTCCGGACGGCCATGCCGCCATGACGACACGACGCCGTGCGGTGTGAAACACCAGCGATCGATCTGCCACAGGAGAAGCGCGCCGTAGAGCAGCAGCCACGACGCCCGCGCGCGCGAAGCGGAAGACACCGCCCAAGAGCCTAGACCACTTTGCCGCCGTCGCGGGCGCCGCGAGCCGGGGGCTGGCTCAGTGTCGGAGAGCGCGCAACCGGTGCATCAGCGCGTTCCTGCGGCCGAACTCGTCGTACAGCGCCAGATACACCGCATACAGCTCTGCGTACCTGGCCTGCGCGTCGGGCTGCGGTCGGTACGTGGCTGCCGGTGGCGGGGCCATCGCGACGGCCGCCTCTTCCACGGTGGCGTAGCCGCCGCCGTCAGCACCCGCGGCCACGGCACCGAGCATGGCGGCACCGAGTGCCGACGCCTGGGCGGCCCCGGCGACTTCGACGTCGAGCCCGAGGACGTCGGCGTAGATCTGCAGGAGCAGCGGGTTGCGCGTGAGGCCGCCGCCGGCCACGACGCGGGTCACGGGCACGCCGCCGGCGGACAACGCGTCACTGATGACGCGCGTGCCGAACGCCGTGCTCTCGATCAGCGCCCGATAGATGTGCTCCGGTCGTGTGCCCAGGGTGGCCCCGACCAGCAGGCCGCTGAGTTCGGCGTCGACGAGCGTGCTGCGGTTTCCGTTCCACCAGTCGAGGGCGATGAGCCCGGTCTCTCCGGCCCGCAGCCCCGATGCGCGCTCGGTGAGTTCCTCGTGCACGGATCGACCTGCCGCCGCAGCCGCTTCGACGATGTCCGGGGCGATCAGCGTCTCGACGAACCATGCGAAGCTGTCGCCGACAGCGGCCTGCCCCGCCTCGTACGCGAACAACCCGGCGACGATGCCGTCTTCGACGACGCCCGCAACGCCCGGCACGAGCTGCTCGCGTTCCGCAAGCAACAGGTGACACGTCGACGTGCCGAGGATGAGCATGAGGGCGCCCGGAGCCGTCGCACCGCTGCCGAGTACACCCGCGTGCGCGTCGATCAACGCCGCGCCGACCGGCGTCGACGCCGGCAATCCGAGCCGCGTCGCCCAGGCCGGCGTCAGCGTGCCGACGCGCGTGCCCGGCGCGACGACGTCCTGACCGCCGCCTTTCGTGGCATAGAACCCGGCGAGCCCGGGATGCAGCGCCGTCAGGTAGGCGTCGGACGGATAGCTCTCGCCCTTGTGCCACAGGCCCTTGTAGCCGGCGGCGCACGCGTTGCGTGCGAATCGGCCCGTCAACTGCCACACGACCCAATCGCCACCCTCGACAATCAGGTCGGCCGCCGCGAACACGTCGGGTGCGTCTTCGAGGACCTGCAGCGCCTTCGGCAGCAACCATTCCGACGAGATGCGGCCACCGTAGCGGGCCAGCCATGCTTCGCCGCGCTCCGCCGCCACCTCGGTGACGCGCGTTGCCTGGGGCTGCGACGCATGGTGCTTCCAGAGCTTCGGCCAGGCATGCGGCGCCCGCGCCAGCGCCGGGTCCTGCATCAGCGGCGCGCCGTCGGCCCGCACCGGCAGCACCGTGCAGGCCGTGAAATCCAGGCCAATCCCGGCGACGGTCGACGGATCCACCGCGGCCTCGGTCAGCGCCCCACGAACGGCCGTCGCCAGCGACTCGAGCCAGTCACCCGGGTGCTGCAGCGCCCACTCGGCGCCCAGCCGGACATCAGCGACCGGCAGCCGCTCGTCGATGACGCCATGCCGGTAGGCGGCGACGGCACTCCCGCGCACCCGCCCGTCGCCAGCATCGACGACGAGCGCCCGCGCCGACTCGGTGCCGAAGTCGACGCCGATGACGACGCGACCGCTGCCCGGCTGGTCCGTGTGCTGTTGGCCGTTCGTCGCTCCGCCTTCGCCGAGGCTCCGGCGGACAGGTCGTCGTGCGTCGGGAGTGCTCATGTCAGCCCAGAACCTCGCACTCGATGTCCAGCACGTCGCACACACCCTGCAGTTCCGCCAGCACGTCGCCGTAGACGCCGTGGATGTGGTTGCAGTTGAACGCCTGGATGAACTCGTCGGGCGTGCAGGCGAACTTCGCGAACGCGTGCGGCCAGTTGTCCTGGCTGATCGCGGCGACCTCGTGGGCACGAGCGCCGAGGTCGGCGAACTCGGCCCGGAACGCCACCATGCGGTACACACCGGCGCGACGCGTGAGGCGGGCCAACGTGACCTCGCCCGGTGCGGCCACGTGGTACACCGAGGCGCCACCCGCCGGGAAGTAGAAACCCTGCGGACGGAACTCGGTCTTTGCCAGGTTCACGGCCGGATCGTTGCTGTGGCCGGCGAAGTACGTGGCGTGCTCACCGCTGTTGCACAGATCCCACAGGCCGAGGTCGGCGTGGTAGTGGCGCACGTCGGCAAACAGCACCGGCGTGCCCGACAGGTGCTTGAAGATCTGCATCGTCAGCGCCGCGTCCGAGTCGGCTTCGGTCGAGCAGACGATCGACGGCTTCGGCGTGCCGTCCGGGTGGTACGGGTCGTTCAGGAAGGCCTCGGCGACGTCGGCCGTCGCGAAGTGCTCCGTCAGCTCACGCTGCCCCTTGATGCCGCAGAAGTCGTACGCGAACTCCTCGATCAGGTCGATCGCCGCGTAGTACATCCCGAGCTGCTTGCGGAGCAGATCCTCGGTGAGGCGGAAGGTCGCATCTGATGCGGTCCAGTGAATCTTGCCGACGTGCGCCTTGAGGTAGGCCAGCGCCGGTTCGACGCGTGAACCGGTCGCCAGTTCGCGCTCGGCGCGCCGCACCAGTTCGTACTGATCGATGTGGTCGACGTCGATGCCGAACTCCGCCATCCACTGCGCGGGGTCGATCACCGTCGTGTCGATGCCTAGCGAGCGGCCGCCGATCAACGCATACGTCTGCCCCTTCAGGCGACGCGCGGCCGCCACGGCGCGGACACGCGACAGCAGGCTGCGGTAGACGGCCGGATCGTCGAGGTCGCCGAACGTCTTGGTGAAGCGGACCCCTGCCTGATCGAGCGACCCGGCGTTGGCGAGCATGCCGACCAGGCCGGGATACTGTGGGTTGACGCTCGCGAACATCGCGATCGGCTCCGGGCAGAACTGCGCCGCCACGCGCGCGTACTGCGGCCAGGCCCAGACCGAGAAGTTGAAGATGACGGCATCGACGTCGGCGGCCGCCATCGCCTTGCCGTTGCGCACCGCGATGTCGTTGCGCCAGATCACATCGTCGCCGAGCACGACCTCGTGGCCGTCGGCGCGCAGCTTGTTGGCGAGCGCGTCACGGAACTGGCGCTGCACGGGCGCGAGCGGCTGGCTGAGGAAGTCGCGGCCATCCCCGAAGTCGAGGACGCCGATGCGAAGGGGGCGGGGTTGCAGGTGTTCGAGCATATCTCTCAGCGGCCTTCGTCGTTCGGCCGTCGTCCTTCGTGAACCCGTTGGATTCGTAGGCGTCGAGCTTCAGCTCGACGCGAAGATCACTGACCGTCGACCTGAAGGTCGACGGCTACATCCGATCGTTGCAGTCCGTCGTCCGTCGTTCGTCGTTGTTACGGCGTGTCGCCGGCTCGCACCCACGCCTCGTCGAACGCAGCGTGCTTGATCGACTTGCGCACCAGTCGGCCCTGTTCGTCCTTCGTGCTGCTGGCCGGCGGCAGGAACACGCTGTACGCGACGTGAATCATCCCATCGCGCGCCTGGATGATCGACGGATAGTGGTACTGCCCCTGTTTGTCTTCGGTGGTCGCGGTATCGGGGTCGCGTTCCAGATGCCGCTTCACCGGCCACGTCCTGCCTTCGTCGGTCGACAGCGCGACCGCCAGGCTGTGACGACCGCGCTCGAGATCGTTGTAGACCAGCGCCCACGTACCGCTGCGCAGCACGACGACATCGACGCTGGTGCCGGGATTGGGCAGGTCGCTGTCGACAACGGTGCTCCACGTCTGGCCGCGGTCCTTCGACTCGCTGACGTGCACGCGCTTGGGCGGCGGGCCGTTGTCGCGCATGTAGGCGACGATGGTGCCGTCGCGACGCCGTGCCAGGGCCGGCTGGATGTTGCCGCCGCCGACGAGCGGATCGCTCGTCGTCCACGTCGCCCCGCCGTCGTCGCTGATCGCCATCAGCGAGAAGCTGAAGCCGTCCGAATACAGCGGCACGATGAGGCGTCCGTCTTCGAGTTGGAGGGGATGCACGCGCGTCATCCAGCCGAGGCGCCGCGTCAGCTTTTCGGCCGCGTCGGTCTTCACCTTCTCGAGGTAGGCACGCCTCCGCGCGCCGACGGCCGCGCTCGGAGAGCCGGCCCTGGCTTCGTCGGCGGGAAGTGACGCGGCCAGGCGGTCCGCCTCGCGACGCGTCACCTCGGCGAACCGATCGGGCGGCGTGATGTGCATCACCTCGCTACGGTCCCACGTTGGCACCCGCCCCACCGGCCAGCGCGCCGCGGTCTTCACCTTCATCAAGGCGGTCGGCCACTCGTTGGCCAGGATCGTCGGCCACAGCAGCCACAACGTCGACTGGCGGTCGACGAACAACGTCGGGTTGGTGTCGGGATAGCCGGGGGTGTCGGCCAGTTGCATCGGCGCCGACCAGGTCTTCGTCCCAGCTTTCTGCCAGGCGCCCAGGATCTCCACGTCGTCTGCGGTGCGTTCCCCTGAGCCGTGGAACCACGTCACGAACAGATGCCCGGCCGGGTGCTGGACGATGCTCGCGGAGTGGTTGTGCCAGTGCTCGACGGGAAAGAGCAATTCGGCGCGAAACGCAGGATTCGGGGCGCGGCCGACCAGCGGGACGGACACCAGGAGCAGGGCGCTCGTGGCGATGAGCAGGAGCCGTTGCATGCGATGTGAGGGAGCCTGCCGGACACGCTAGCCGAAGACCCGGCGGTTTTCAATCTGTCGATTGCGTTTCAAAAATGAAACGCCCGTATCAAATTCTTGTTGACAGGTGCGCTGCACAAGAGTTTGATGATTCCGCGCCTCGACACGCTGTACGAACGGGTGGGCCCGTTCTCCGCTCTTCGTTCCCTCCCGTCCGCGGAGCGGACGCGTGCGGGGCGCACGACGAGGAGCACATGATCGGGACTCTCAAGAGGGCAGCGCTGACGGTGCTGCTGGTCGCCGTGGGCATGGGCGGCCTGCATGCGCAAACCACCACCGGCGGCCTGACCGGCGTCATCAAGGACGCCGACGGCGCCGTCGTGCCGGGCGCCACGGTGAAGGCCACCGCGACCGCCACCGGCACCGAACTCACCGCCATTTCGGACGCCTCGGGCCAGTACGTCGTACGCGGCCTGCCCGTCGGCGGCTACAACGTGCAGGTCGAACTCTCCGGCTTCCAGACCGTGCAGGTCGAGGGCGTCACCGTTCGCGTCAACGAGGAAGTGCGCCTCGACGTGACGCTGAAGGTCGGCAACCTCACCGAGTCGGTGACCGTCAGCGGTCTGAGCACCACGGTCGACACCGTGTCGAGCACGCTGAAGACGGTCGTCGACCAGAAGCGCATCGAGGAACTGCCGCTCAACGGCCGCAACCCGACGCAGCTGATGACGCTGGTCGCCGGTGTCGTGCCCGATCCGCGCGCCGACGTCACGTCGGGCGCCACGTATCCCGGCACGAGCGGCATCACCGCCAACGGCGCCCGCGCCAACTCGACCAACTACATCATGGACGGCGGGTCGAACAACGACCACTACAGCAACGGGTCCAACCCGATGCCGAACCCCGACGCCCTCCAGGAGTTCTCGGTCCAGACCAACTCCTTCAGCGCGCAGTACGGGCGCAACGCCGGCGCCATCGTCAACGCGGTCACGCGCTCGGGCACCAACCAGTTCCACGGACTGGGCTTCGGCTACCTGCGTGACTCGTCGATGAACGCCAACAACTTCTTCACGCCGGGCATCGACGACGGCCTGAACCGCAAGCAGTTCGGCGGCACGTTCGGCGGCCCGATCGTCAAGAGCCGCACCTTCTTCTTCGGCTCGTACCAGGGCACGCTGCAGGAGCAGCGCCCGGCCGACCTGACGGCGCTGGTGCCGACGGCCGCGCAGCGGCTCGGTGACTTCTCCGGCTACTCGCGCGTGCTTCGTGATCCGCTGACCGGTCAGCCGTTCCCGGGCAACATCATCCCGGCCAACCGCATCGATCCGACCTCGGCGCTGATCCTGTCGCAGTACCTGCCGGTGCCCAACCCGCGGGCCGGCGACCCGGTCAACACGCTGCGCTACTCGCGTCCGAACAACTCGGAAGATCACCAGTACCTGCTGCGGATGGACCACACGTTCAGTAACAACCACCGCATCTACGGCCGCTACTGGCTGTCGAAGGCGGCGGTGCCCGAGTACCTCGACACCAGCAACGTGCTGACCAGCGCGTTCGGCCGCACGTGGGACAACCAGATCATCTCGGTCAACGACACGTGGGTGGTCTCGCCCTCGCTGGTCAACAACCTGGTGGTCACCTACAACCGCACCTACAACGACAACTTCCAGGTGCCGTCGCAGTCGTATGCCGACATCGGCATCCCGGGCGTCTACAACGACGCCAATCCGCAATGGTTCTTCAACGTCGGCGGCTGGTTCGGCATCAACACCGGTGACACCAACCAGTTCAATCGCGACGAGTACCAGTTCGTCAACACCCTGCGCTGGAGCAAGGGCCGCCACGAGATCACGAGCGGCATCGACTACAGCTACGGCAAAGGCGACATCATCAACAACTTCCGCGCCAACGGCCGCTACACGTTCAACAACGCGGCGCCGTTCACGGGCGACGCGCTGGCCGACTTCATGCTCGGCAAGTTCCAGTCGTTCGAGCAGGGCGTGGGCGAGTACAAGAACACCCGCTTCCACTACGTGGCGGCGTTCGTCGAGGACGTGTGGCGCTTCAACCCGCGCCTGACCCTGACGCTCGGCCTGCGGTACGACCCGAACCGTCCGTACACGGATGTCAACGGCCGCCTCGCCGGCTACCGTGCCGGGCGTCAGTCGACGGTCTACACCAACGCCCCCGTCGGCATGCAGTATCCCGGCGACGAAGGCTTCCCCGACGGCGGTTACAACAGCAGCTGGAACCTCTTCGCGCCTCGTGCCGGCTTCGCCTACGACGTCAGCGGCGACGGCAAGACCAGCCTCCGTGCCGGCTACGGGCTGTTCTACGACAAGCCGAACACGATCACGACCAACAGCGCCGCGACGCAAGGGCCGTTCGGCACCGTCGCCCGCGCCGACGGCAACGCGCTCAACAGCATGCGCAACACCTGGGCCGGCAGCACCAACCCGTTCCCGGTGGACATCTTCAACGTGCCGTCCAACGCCCCCGTCGTGCTGCCGTTCAACGCGTTCAGCTACTCGGAGGACATGCGTCCGGGCCGTCTCCACTCGTGGCACGTCACCGGCGAGCGCGAGATCTTCCCGACCTGGATGCTGCGCGTCGCATACGCCGGTTCGCGCGGCGACGGCCTGACGATCGGCATCGAGCGCAACCCGGCCATCTACGCCGAGGGCGCGACGACGGCGACGACCAACCAGCGCCGTCCGCTCTTCCCGCTCTACGGCAACATCACCAGCATCGAGCCGCTCGGCCGCTCGACGTACCACTCGCTGCAGGTCACGGTCGACAAGCGCCTGAGCCGCGGCATCTCGCTCCTTTCCAACTACACGCTCAGCAAGAGCATGGACAACACGTCGGCCAACAAGCAGAACGGCACGACCGCAGTCAACCCGTTCGACCTGTCGTACGACTGGGGCCCGGCCAACGCCGACCGTCGTCACCGCTGGGTGTCGTCGCTGCTCTGGCAGCTCCCCGGACAGTTCGACAACCCGGTCCTCAACACCGTGCTGTCGGGTTGGAACCTCACCGGCATCTTCACGGTCATGAGCGGCCAGCCCTTCACGGTCGGCAGCGGGGTGGACAACGCCCGCTCGGGCACTGGCAACCAGTTCGCCGATCGGGTCGGCGACCCGTCGCTGCCGAGTGACCGACCCAAGGCCGAACGCATCGCTCAGTGGTTCAACACGTCGGCTTTCACCGTCAACGCGCTCGGCACGTTCGGCAACGCCGGTCGTAACTCGCTGCGCGGCCCCGACTATCAGACCCTCGACCTCGGCCTCCACAAGACGTTCCAGATCACCAACCAGGTGCGGACACAGTTCCGGCTCGAGGCCTTCAACGCGCTCAACCGCGCCAATTTCAACATCCCCGATGGCAACCGCTCCTCGGGTAACTTCGGACGCATCACCGGCGCCTCCGCCGCCGGCGGTGGCAGCGATCCGCGCATCCTGCAGCTCGCGCTGCGCGTCTGGTTCTGAGGACGATTTCGTGCACGACCGATCGCACGTGACGGAGGCCGTCGCGCCTCCGTCTCTCACAGGCCTCTTCTCCGCGGCGGTCACGCCGCGGACCGTGACCGGAGCGGTGGACGACGCCGCCTTCGACCGCGTCCTCGACCTGCTGCTGGCAGCTGGTGTCGACGGCGTCTGTCTCGGTGGGGCCACCGCCGAATACCCGCATGCGACGCGCGACGAACGCATCGCGCTGATCCAACGGACGGCCGGCCGCCTGCAGGGCCGTACGCTCCTGGTCGGCATCGGCGCCGCGGCGCCGACCGACGTCGTCGAAGTCGGCAAGGCCGCCCTCGACGCCGGCGCCACTGCCGTCCTGCTCTCGATGCCGCTGTTCTTCCGCTACGCACAGGAAGACCTGCTGGCGTTCTGCCTCGACACGGCGGCCAGCCTGAACGGGCCGGTCCTGCTCTACGACCTGCCGTCGTTCACCACACCGCTCGCCACCGAGACGGTGCTGGAACTCCTGAATGCCGCACCGAACATCGTCGGCATCAAGGACAGCAGCGGCCAGCCGGATCGACTGCCGCAACTCGCGCACGCACGTGGCGAACGTCCGTGGCGCCTGCTCGTCGGCGACGACGGTCTGCTCGTCGACGCGATGGCGCACGGGTGGGATGGCTGCATCTCGGGTACGTCCGGTGCGTTCCCCGAGCTGATGCTGGCCACGACGCGCGCCGCCCGCAGCGCCGATCAGGACACGCTGTCGACACTGCAGCCCCTCCTGCGCGAGCTGTTCGCGCAGACCAGCGTGTTCCCGACGCCGTGGGCGATCCGTGTGGCGCTCGAAGCGCGCGGCCTGCCGACCGGTCCGCTGCCGCTGGCGATGTCGCCCAACCGCCAGACGCAGCGGGACGCCTTCATCGCATGGGTGCCCGGCTGGCTGGCCCGTGTCGAGGCAGCTCTCGGTCAACGCCTCGTAGGCGTACCGTGAAGTACCGGGCCTCGATTGCCTTCCTGCTCGTCATCGTCAGCCTGACGGGCACACCGGCCGACGAGGCCATCCGCAGCGAGCGCGTGTTCACGGAGGACCGTGGACACGTGCACGCCTCCTCCATCGTCGAGACGCCGTCGGGTGGCCTGCTGGTCGCCTGGTACGAAAACGGCGAGCCGCGTGGTCAGGGTCCGTTCGAGGGCCAGGATCTCGACAAGCGCCAGGACGTCCGCATCTCTGGCAGCCGGCTTGCGCAAGGCGGTATGAACTGGAGCCAGCCCTACGTGCTGGCCGACACCGCTCTGCTCCCCGACAACAATCCGGCGCTCGGCATCGATCGCGACGGGCGACTGTGGCTCGTGCACGCCACGCTGATCGGTGTGCCCGAGAAGGCCTGGGGCAGCGCGCTGACACGCGCGCTGGTCTCCACCGACTACGACCGCGATGCCACGCCGCGGTGGGATGCCTCACACACCATCGTCCCGAAGCCGCCGGGATTCACGGCAGCCGTCGCCGCCGCGGCGGCGGAAGTCCGCGTGGGCCCGGGCCGCACGACCGACGTCGCCGCGCGTGCCAACCGTTTGCTCGAGGCGCTGCAGGACCCGTTCGCCCGTCATCTCGGGTGGATGCCGCGCACGCATCCACTGGTGCTCGACGATGGCTCGGTCCTCGTGCCGCTCGCCAACGAGAACGTCAACATGGCGGCTATGGCCATCGCCCACGACGGCGGCGCGCGCTGGACGTTCTCGTCCGTCGTGCCGACACGCGGATTGATTCAACCGTCGGTCGTCCGCACGCGCGACGGCGTGCTCCGGGCGTTCTTCCGCGATGCCCGCGGAACCGGCCGCATCGCCACGAGCACGTCCACCGACGCAGGCCAGACCTGGTCGGCGGCTACCCTGACCGACCTGCCGAACCGGTCGGGCGGCCTTGAAGCCATCGTCCTGCGTAACGGTGACCTGGCGGTCGTCCACAACGATCACACCGGGAACGAGCGGGATCGCCTGTCCATCGCTGTCTCGCGCGACGCCGGTAGGACCTGGCCGATTATCAAGCCGATCGTCCATGTGCCGGGTCAACGCTTCGACTATCCGTCGCTCATTCAGGCCCGTGACGGTCGCATCCACGTCACGTTCTCGGACAACCTGAAATCGATTCGCCACGTGTCGTTCACGGAAGGCTGGCTCGGTCAGTAGTCGCATCCCTGCGAGACGCCCGTCGGTGGTCTCGCTCGCCGGCCTTCGTCCTTCGGCCTTCGGCCTTCGCGAGTACACCCATGAATCGTCGGCACTTCCTTACACAGACCGCGGCCACGCTGGCCGCCTCGACCATCGTCCCCGGCGCCCTGGCCCAGCAGCCTGCGCCGGCGCCAGCCGCGGCGGCGCCGCCGCAGCCTCGCCCGCTGCCGATGCCGGCCAACGGCCTCGAACACGTCGAGATCTGGCGGCAACCTGGGCACTACGGCGGCTGGCCGGCCAATCACGGCATCTGGACGTGGCGCAACGAGATTGCCGTCGGCTTCAGCGATGGCCACCTCAAGCAGGGCGACCCGAACCGGCATCCGATCGATCGGACGAAGCCAGAGCGCCATCTGCTGGCGCGCAGCAGCAACGGCGGCGCTTTCTGGGCGGTCGAACTGCACGACGACCTGGTGCCGGCGGCCGGCTACAAGCACATGGCCGGCGTGCCCACCGAAGGCGGCGGGCGCAAGGCCGTGGCGCTCACGGAACCGCTCGACTTCAGCGCACCGGGCTTTGCCCTGACGATGCGCATGAGCGGCATCGATACGGGGCCGTCGTGGTTCTTCGCCTCGTCCAATCGCGGCCGCGCCTGGCAGGGGCCGTTCGAGCTGCCTGCGCTCGGCACGCCGGGACTCGCCGCGCGCACCGACTACATCGTGCAGGGGCCGAAGCACCTGGTGGCGTTCGTGACGGCGGCCAAGTCCAACAAGAAGGAAGGCCGACCGCTGGCGATCGAAACGCGCGACGGCGGCGTCACCTGGCAGCAGCTCGGATGGATCGGACCGGAAACCGACGGCTATCGCATCATGCCGACCACCGTGCAGCTGGCCGACGGCCGCTTCTACTCGGTGATCCGGACACGCGCCGGCGAGAAGCACAGCCTCGAGGCGTTCGTCTCGGGCGACGGCGGCAAGTCGTGGACGGCCGCAGGCACGCCGGTGGCCGACACCGGTCGCGGCAACCCCGGCGCGCTGCTCCGCCTCGCCGATGGTCGTCTTGCGCTGCTGTACGGCTACCGCGCCGCACCGTTCGGCATCCGGGCCGTGCTCAGTGAGAACGACGGCAAGACCTGGGGCCCGATCGTCACGCTGCGTGACGATGCCGCCGACTGGGACCTCGGGTACCCGCGCGCCATCCAGCGCCCCGACGGCGTCGTCGTCGTGGCGTACTACTACAACGACAAGAAGAGCCCCGAGCGCTATATCGCCGCGAGTCTCTGGACGCCGTAAATTCGGCGTCGCTCTCCGGCCTTCGGCAGACGGCTTCGTTGGTCGGCCTTGGGCCGTCGTTGTTCGACCGACGCACGGATTACTGACCGTCGAACTGAAGTTCGACGGCTACGTCCAGTCGCTTGACCGCGATCGTTCGTGTCGTGTTCGACGGTAAGGGAGCCTCTCTGAGGCCCCGTGAAGGACGACGCGCGGCGTCCAGTCGCGCGACCGCTCCGAAGGCCGACGGCCGATTGACGAAGGCCGTCTGAACTGCCTCCCCTGCTCTCACGCTCCCGTCCGACAACTTGTCCGCCGTAGCCTTCGGCGAAGGCGGAGTCGGACGGCTACGTCCAGTCGATGATTCGCGAGACGCGCAGATGACTGACGGTCGAACTGAAGTTCGACGGCTACGCCAGGTCAGTTCATCGCGGTCGTGCGTGTTGGATGTGAGGGTAGGGGCGCCTCTCTGAGGCGCCCGTGAAAGACCGCGCGCGGCGTCCAGCCGCGCGGCCACCTCGGTTCCCGTCCTCCGTACCCGGTACCCGGTACCCGGTACCGGTCCCCGTTCTTGTGCTGCCTACAACGTGTCCGCGTCGGGCACGCTGCTGTCCGGGAGACGGCTGTCCGTGCCGCTCTTCGAGAACAGCGGCCACAGCAGCGTCAACGCCGCCAGCACGAGGAACACCAACGAAATCGGACGCGTGACGAACGTGGCCAGGGAGCCTTCCGACAGCGCGAGCGCGCGGCGGAGGTTCGACTCCGCCATCGGGCCGAGGATCAAGCCGAGGACGAGCGGCCCCATCGGGAACCCTTGCCGACGGAGCGCGAATCCGAAAATGCCGGCGGCGACGGCGGTCCACACGTCTCCGGTCGACTGGTTCAGCGCGTATGACCCGCCGAGGCTGACGGCGAGCACCGTCGCCCACAGGAACTGATCGCGGATGCGCAGGATCTTCGCGAGCAGGCGCGCGCCAATCAGGCCCCACACGAGCGTCACCAGCGACGCCATGAAGACCAGCGCGACGATCGTGGCGACCAGGTCGGGACGATTGCGAAACAGCAACGGGCCCGGCTGCAGGCCGTGCATCAGCAGTGCGCCGATGAGCACGGCGGCGGCCGAGTCGCCGGGAATTCCCAGCGCGAGCGTCGTCACGAGCGACCCGCCGATCCCGGCGTTGGCACCCGTCGTCGCCGCGATCAGTCCTTCGAGCGATCCCTTGCCGAACAGTTCGGGCGTCTTCGAGAAGCGCCGACTCTGGTCCCAGGCGAGGATGGCGCCGACGTCGGCGCCCGCCGCCGGCATGATGCCGATCCAGATCCCCATCAGCGAGCCGCGCAACCCGTGCGCCCACAGCGGCCGTGCCTCTGCCATCGTCGGCAACATGCCGGACGTCTGCGCGGAGCCATCGAGTTGCTGGCGCGCCGGCCCGGCCATCTGCGTGAGCACTTCCGCAATGCCGAAGAGGCCGACCATCACGGGGATGAACGACACGCCGTCGAGGAGTTCCGGCTGCCCGAATGTGAAGCGCGGATAGCCCGTGATGGAGTCCAGACCGATCACGGCGAGCAGCAGGCCGATGAGGCCCGTCGCCATGCCTTTCCACATCGACCCGCCCGACACCCCGACGATCGTGCTGAGCCCGAACACCGCCACCGCGAAGTACTCGGCCGGTCCGAAGCGCAGGGCCAGTCGCGACAGCGGCAGCGCGGCAAGCAGCAGGACCACCAGGCTGAGGAAGATGCCAAGGAAGGCGCCGATGGCATTGAGGCCGAGCGCGAGCCCGGCCTTCCCTTGTCTCGCGAGCGGATGCCCGTCCCACGTCATCGCGATCGACGCGGGCGTGCCGGGTGTGTTGAGCAGGATCGCCGGCACGCCGCCGCTGAAAATCGCGGAGACGAGCAGCCCGAGCAGCATCGCGATCGCCTGGTCAGCCTTCACCCAGAACGTGAACGGGGTGAGGACGGCGAGGCCCATCGTGGCCGTGAAGCCAGGGAGGCTGCCGAAGAGCACGCCGAGCCCGACGCCGATGAGCACGTAGAGCCAGGCGTCGAACGAGAGCAGCGGCGCGAGCAGGAGTGAGGGATCGGGCACGGATCAGAAGCGAACGCCGAGGCCGCGCTCGAAAAGGAGTTGCAGGGTCACGGCCATCCCGACCGCGGTCGGCAGTGCCACCGTCCAGCGCGTGCCGGTCAGCCGGAAGAACGTGAGCAGGACGGCCGCGGTCAGCACACCGAACGGCACCACGCGCCACCCGGCCGCATAGACGGCCAGCAGCAGCATCGTCGCCGGCACCGCGAGGTGATGACGCACCATCGGCGGTGCGCTGGTACCGGGCGTGCGCACGAGGACGAGCGCAACCAGGAGCAGCGCGACACCGAGCAGTCGCGGCACCAGCGCGGGCCCCGGGACGCCGGCGTTACCGCCCGGCCACGCCAGCGTCGTGGCGACGATGGCCAGCGACCCCACGGCCATCACGAAAGCGACCACGCGAGCACCGCTCATGCCGACACGAATCCGAACTCGCGCACGAGGCGCGCATATCGCGTCGTCTCGTCGGCGACGAAGGCACGGAACGCGGCCGCGTCGAGCGGCTGCACGTCGAGCCCCGCGGTGCGGCAGTACGAGAGGAACGTCGGCTCGCTGAAGGCCGCGATCACGTCGCGTTCCAGCCGGGCGCGGCGTTCAGCCGGCACTCCGCGCGGCACCATGAACCCGCCCCACGCTTCGAACACGAGGTCGAGCCCGTGTGCGCGGAACGTCGGCACTTCGGGAAACACCGGCGACGGGCTGTCGGCCATCAGCCCGATCAAGCGCACCGCACCACCGCGGACGAGCGCCTGCACCTCGGGCACACCAGCCATCACCGCGTCGATGTGCCCACCGAGCAGCGCCGTCGTCGCCGGACCCGAGCCCGGGAACGGCGCATAGACGAACGAGCGCTCGAGCCGACGGCTGAGGGCGAGCGCACCGAGGTGCCACACGCTCAGCGGCCCGGCCGTGCCCATCTTGATGCGGGTGCCGGACCGGAACGCGGCGAGAAAGGCGTCGAGCGTCTGGTACGGCGATGATGCCGGTACCGCGAGCGCGGCAGGCGCCCGATGGTGACGTGCGAGCAGGTCGAAGTCCGCCAGCGCCAGGTCGACGTAGCGCAGGTGCGGCACGATCGACAGTTCGACGGGTGCGTAACCCACCACGTACCCGTCCGGGGCCGCATGCTTGACGGCGGAGAACGCCACGGCGCCCATCGCGCCGACGCGGTTCTCGCACAACACCGGCACGCCGAGCCGCGAATTCAGGCCACGCGACGTGAACCGCGCGACCGTGTCGGACATGCCGCCCGGCGCCGCGTGCACCACCACGCGCACCTCGCGCGACGGCCAGGTGCCTTCCTGCCGCGCGCAGCCCGTCGCCAACGCGGCGAGCGTCCCGGCCGCGGTCAGCGCGAACCGACGGCGGTCGATGCTCGTGGGCCGCGTTGGGACAACGGGCTCTACCTTGTCACTAGGTAGGGCCGGCTGTCCCAGCCCGGCCCGGGTTGCCGGTTCGCGATACCCGGTACCCGGCACCCGGTGTCGCTGTCGATCAGTACGCGGCACGTGGCCCACCGGTGGCCCGACCGAGCGGATCGAGCCACGCCTTGGCGCCTTCGGCGAACAGCGTCAGGTCCGACGCCGCGTGGAACAACTGGAAGCCCTCGGCGGCGAAACGCTGGAGCGACTCGGGCGATGCGACCGGCCGGCCGCAATACTTGCCGTTCCGGCGCGCCGCCTCACACACGCGCGCCGCAGCCTTCAGCACCTCGGGATGCATCATGTTGCCGCGGTAGCCCATCGAGAATGAAAGGTCGCTCGTGCCGACGAACAGCACGTCGACACCGTCCACCGCAGCGATCTCCTCGCAGTGCGACAGCCCCTCGGTGTCCTCGATCACGACGGTCACCAGGACCTCGGCGTCGGCCGAGTCGAAGTACGACGCGACCTGCGGCCACGTCCCCTCGGCCAGCCCCGACCCCGATCCGCGTCGACCGCGCGGCGGATAACGGCAGGCCTGTGCCGCCTGCGCGGCCAGCGCCGGCGTGCTCGTGAACGGGAAGACGACGCCGTGCGCGCCCTGATCGAGCACGCGCTTGGCCATCCAGGTTTCACCGCCCGGCACGCGCGCGATTGGCACCGCCGGCAGTCCGCGCGTCGCCAGGACGATGTTGCGCAGCGTCTCGAGGGTGATGGGGCTGTGCTCCATCTCCACCCAGAGGAAGTCGAACCCGGACCGCGCCGCGACCGCGGCCGAGTCGAGGCTCGTGCTCGTGACCGGCATGCCGACCACGTACTCGCCGCGCGCCAGCCGCGCCTTGATCGGATTGACCCAGGGCGCTGCGCCGCCGGGTGTGGGAGTTGCGTCGGTGCTCACCGTGTCGTCGTGTCCTTGATCAGCCACACTTCGGCGACCTGATTGCCGCGGCCGGCGCCGCCGTTGCCTTCGTTGACGCGCCAGGTCAGGGTCAGCACCCCGTCGGCGGTCGCGGCCTGCGGAATCGCGAACTCCACCGGCGCCACCGGCGACGGCTTGGCCATCGGCGCGTGCACCTCGTGCGATTCGTCGGCCGTCAGGCGGATCCGCACCGCCTGGCTGTAGATGTCACCGGCATAGACGACGCGCACCTTGTAGGTGGCCGTCGGGTCCAGCCCGGTGTACTTCATCTGCAGGGCGCCATCGTAGAACGCTTCGGCGTGGCTCGCCCACGACATTCGCCAGTTGGGCAGGTAGCCGAAGCCAGTCAGGCCGGAGTGATACGGGCCCGGGTCGGTGCGGAAGTCCGGCGGCGCGACCAGGTGC
>DATJTM010000065.1:0-8611 GCA_035503395.1 Luteitalea sp. | reverse complement strand
CCGCCGAATACGTGCTGCTCAACGGGTCGCCGATGGACGAGCCCCAGCGCTACAAGGTCATCGTCGACCGCATCTCGCACGAGGTGGAGTACTACCGCGGCTTCCTGAAGCTCGCGGTGCTCAACGGCACCTACGTCATCAACAACCCGTTCTGGTGGACCGCCGACGACAAGTTCTTCAACTACGCGTTGATGGCCCGGCTCGGCGTGGCGATCCCGAAGACCGTGCTGCTGCCGCAGAAGGCCTATCCGCAGGACGTCGACATCCAGCCGGCGTCGCTGCGCAACATGGGCTATCCCCTGGACTGGGATGGGTTGCTCGATTACACGGGACGACCGGCGATCCTCAAGCCGTTTTCCGGTGGCGGCTGGAAGCACGTCTACAAGGTCCACAACCGCGAGGAACTGCTGGCGGCCTACGATGGCACCGCGCCGTACTGCATGACACTGCAGCAGTTCGTGCACTTCGACAAGTACGTGCGCTGCTTCACGTTCGGCAAGCACGACATCGTGCCGGTGGTCTACGACCCGCACGCCCGTCAGTACCTGATCCAGCACGACTACCTCTCGTCGGAGGTCGGCGCGCGGGTGGTGAAGGACGCACAGACGATCAACGAGGCGCTCGGCTACGAGATGAACACAATCGAGTTCGGCATCGAGAACGACGTGCCCTACGCGATCGACTTTCTGAACCCGGCGCCCGACTTCGAGCGCGATCGCATCACGCCGTTCTATTTCGAGATGGTCGTCGACAAGATGGCGCGGCTCTGCATCGACCGGGCCCTCAATGGTCATCAGAGCAACATGTTCCCGAAGTGGGAACAGATGCTCGGCCTCGGCACCGCCGCCGGTTTCGTCGGGTCGCCGAGGCAGGAATAGAAGAAATTTCAGAAGTTCAAAATTTCAGAATTTCACCACTCACCGGGGCGCTTCGAAGGTTGGCGGTGGTCGTGAAATTCTGAAATTCCCGAAATTCTGCAATTACCCATGTCTTCCCCCATCGACGTCTGGATGTCGCTGCTCGGCGAGGGCGGCGAACGCAGCGAACCGTTCTGGGACGCGCATGCCGCGAAGATGCGCGGGGCGAAGCTGGAGTTCGGTGGCCGCCTGAGCTGCCCGTTCCTGCGGCCGCTGTTCATGGACGTGCGCGACGAGGCGCGGCAGCGAGCGGCGTGCGAGGTGATCGCGCGTGTCGGCGAACGGATCATCCGCGAGGCGATGGCCGACGAGGCACTCCTCGCGGATTTCGGTCTGTCGGATGCCGAGCGCGCGCTCGTGGCGATCGATCCGGGCTACGAATACGCCAGCACCGCGAGCCGGCTGGATTCCTTCCTGCTGCCCGACTCGCTGATGTTCGCCGAGTACAACGCCGAATCGCCGGCCGGCCTGGGATATACCGAGGTGCTCGCCGGCGTGTTCGACGAACTGCCGATCATGGCGCGGTTCCGCGAGCACTTCACGGCGGAGGCGTATCCGCTGATGGACGCGATGCTCGACGCGCTCCTCGCGAGCTATCGTGACTGGGGCGGCACGGCGTCGCCGCCGCGGATCCTCATCACCGACTTCCGCGGCGTGCCGACCTGGAACGAGTTCGAGATCCTCGCGCAGCGCTTCACGGCGCATGGCGTGCCGACCGTCGTCGCCGATCCGCGCGACCTCGAGATCGCGAGCGGGAGGCTGATCGCCGAAGGTGCGCCGGTCGATCTCGTCTACCGGCGTGCGCTCATCAACGACCTCGTCGCGCGTCCGGACGACACACGCGTGCTCGTTCAGGCGTATCGCGATCGGCTCGCCTGCGTGGCCAACACGCTGCGCTGCAAGATTCCCCACAAGAAGTCGTTCTTCGCGGTGCTCACCGACGAGGCGCATGCACATCGCTTCTCGGCTGAAGAGCGTGACGTGATCCGCGCGCATGTGCCGTGGACGCGCGTCGTCGCCGAACGGCGGACCACCACGAGCGCCGGCGCGCAGGTCGACCTGCCGACGTTCGTCCGCGACGGCCGCGAACGGCTCGTGCTGAAGCCGACCGACGACTTCGGTGGCCACGGCGTCACGCTGGGATGGGAAGCCGATGCCGCGGCGTGGGAGTCGGCGCTGCAGGGCGCACTCGGCGCCCAGGCCGGGACGTGGATCGTGCAGGAGCGGATCCCGATTCGTCGCGAGCCGTTTCCGATCGTCGAGAGCGGCCCGCATCGCGTCACCACGCGCGACATGCTCGTCGACTGCGCGCCCTATATTTTCAGGGGCAAGGTGAGCGGATTCCTCACGCGGCTCAGTGCGTCGGGACTCGCCAACGTCACCAGCGGCGGCGGGCAGGTGCCTGCGTTTCGAGTCGCCTCACGAGACTGAACGCTCACCGAGCGCGCGAGACGTCGGCGGTGCCTCTCGGTCTCATGTCGTTCGAGGCGACGACCGACTCGCCGATTTGGCGAGGTCGCAGTCACAGCTCAGTCGATGTTCTGTATCCCGCCGGTAGGGGCCGCTCCCCGAGCGGCCCTTGAATACGGCGCCGGCCGATCAGGCCGGCGTCAACTCCTCAAAAATGCCGCCCCACGTACTCCCACATCATGTGGTGCCAGTACGGCCAGTCGTGACCGCCTTCCGGCCCCCAGTCGTCGAGATGATGCGGGATGTTGCGGTGCCGCAGCAGCTCCGAGAAGCGGTACGTCTCCTCGGGCCGCTCGAACGGACCGTGGCCGGTCGCCAGGTGGATATGTGAACTGGCAATCTGCTGGTAGAAGCCCGCGTCGCTGATCGCGCCGAGGTAGTCGACCGGGTTGTTGAAGTAGAAGTTGTCGTCGTACATCCCGTCCATGAAGCGGCGCATGTCGTACACGCCCGAGAGGGCGAAGCACCACTTGAAGGTGTCGGGATGCTTGAAGGCGCTGTTGGCCGCGTGGTACGCGCCGAGCGAGGCGCCCATCACCGCAATCGGCGGGATGCCCTTGCAGTGGTCGTGGATGAACGGCACGACCTCCCAGCGGATGTACTCGTCGTACTGCTTCTGCATCCAGCTGCGGTGGTACGGGTGCGCGCCCTTGTTGTAGAAGGACGCGCCAGACGCCGATCGCACGCAGAAGACCTTGATCCGGCCCTGCTCGATGTACGGCGAGAGGGTGCGGATCATCCGCTGCCCCTCCATCTCCCACTCGTCGCCGCCGCTGGTCGGAAACGCCAGCAACGGCGTCCCGTAGTGGCCGTAGGCCACGAGCCCCATGTCGAACCCCAGGCGGGGCGAGAACCACTGGTGGTACTGACGCTCCATTGCCCGTCAATGAGAACGCGGATGGGCCGCGTCTGTCCAGACGACGGACCGGGCCGCCAGCACCGCCGGCGCTAGTTCTGCGACCGTTCGAGCACGACCTCGGGATCGAGTTCGACGTTGACGTCGGTGCCGTCGACGTTGACCGCCCGCAACGTGTAGGTGCGTCGCCGGGTAGTGGTGCCGACGCCATACGGCAGCGTCTGACATGAAGCCGTGGCGACGCCTTCCTTGCTGACCCGACCGAACTCGATCTGTCCGCGCTCGCCTTCCGGGCCGCAGCCCGCGGTCGAGAACCCGAGGGTGCCGGCGCCGAACTCGAGGCGCACGGCCACTACCGCGCTGCACCGGTTCACGACATGGAAGCCGAAGCTGACGGGTGCGCCGGTCGCGGCCTGCTGCAGCGTCTTCACGGGCTCTTTCGCCCAATAACAGTCCGCCGATCCGATCTGGCGACTGCGGTCGGCGCGCGGGTCGCTCGCCGGCACCAGGCACGCCGTCAGCGACGACCACGAATCCCGCTCGCAGGCATCTGCTTGCACCGCAGGTGCACCCGGACCGCCGGTCGGATCCTTGCGCAGGCACAGGATGAGAGCCAACAGAGCGACGAACAGCGCCAGCCACGCCACGAGCTTCGACATCACGCCTCCTGCCGTGCACGCACGGCTCCCCCATCGACCACCAGCGGCGCCAGCCGTGAATTGGCTCGTGCCGCCTCGAGAACATCCCGTTCCAGCAGCCGCGGCACCGGCGCGTGCTTCGCGCCCAGCGTCCCCAGCACCCTCGCCGCATCGTCGACGCCGCCACACAGGACGTGCGCGTTGACGGCGGCACCGAGCACGATGGGATTGCCTGCCGCGGCGCGTTCTCCACGCGTCGCATAGTCACGCGCCTGATCGCACATACCTGCGCGGGCCGAGAGATACGCGGCAGTTCCGAGCAGACGCGCATCACCGTGCTCCACCGACAGCTGCGCCTCGAGCAGGCGCAGCGCGTCGGCGAATGCGACGCGCGCTTCGCCCTGCCGTGACTGACGCAGCAGCACGTCGCCGAGGTTGCGGTGCATCGACGGATTGTTCGGTTGCAGCGCCACGGCCTGCCGGTAGCGCCGCTCGGCCGCCGGCCAGTCGCCGCGCTCGTAGTACAGCGTGGCGAGATTGGTGGTCGCCGACGCGGTCGGTCGCAGCTCCAGCGAGCTCTCGTAGGCCTTGATGGCGGCCGCGGGCGCGCCGTTCATCTGGTGCGCGGCCCCGAGCATCTGGAAGCCCCAGGCGTTGTCGGGCTGCAGGTTGGTGAGGCGTGCGAACGCGAGCCCGGATTCGCCGTAGCGCCCGGCATCGAAGAGCACGGTGCCGAGGGCGCGATGGTGGCCCCAGGTGCCCGGCTGCAGCGCGATCGCCCGTCCGATCAGCTCACGCGCTGCGTCGAGGTCGCCACGCGTCGCTGCGACCTCCCCCAGCAACCGCAGCGCGTAGTCGTCGTCGGGCGCTTGCGCCAGCACGGACTGCAGTTCCCGCTCCGCCCCATCGAGGTCGCCACGCGTCCTCCGCACGAGCGCCAACGCGGTATGCGTGGCGGTGGCGTCGGGGTCCAACGCGAGCGCATCGAGCAGTGCCTGCTCGGCGGCCGCGAGATGACGGTGATCGCGGGTCGCGTGGTATTCGAGCCACCCCAGTCGTCCGAGTTGGGCGTGAGCACGGGCGAACGCCGGGGCCTGCATCACGGCGCTCTCCAGCAACCGGCGAGCTTGTCCGAGCGCACCCGGCGTGTCGGGACGCTCGAGATACCGCAGCGCCTGCGAGTAATCACCCAGCGCACGTTCGTCAATCGACGGCTGCGGGCTCACGGCCTCCGGGCCCGTCGTCGACGCCGACATCGCCTGCGCCAGCGAATCGGCGGTAGCGGTGATCAGGGCGGGCACGCCGCCGGGCGCGCCGTACTTCGTGACCGTGCGATCGAGACGCCCCGATTGCACGTCGAACACCGCGGCCGTCAGACGTGTGGAGGCGCCGACCGTGCTCAGCGTCGGCACGACGACGTGCGTGGCACCGCGGCCTCGCGCCTGCTCGAGCAGGGCATGATGATCGCCGGTCGCGCCCGGCACCGGCTCGCTCACGACGCGCACGTTCCGCCATTCCTGCAATCGCGCCAGCAGCAAATCCGCCGCGGCCGCCGACATCGTCGACGATGCCGCTGGATCGACGCGCGCGGCGACGGCCAGCCGCGGCGCGTTCGGCGTTGTCGCGCCGCGATCGCGGACCAGCGTGAGCCCGCCACCAACACATCCTGCCGCGACGATCAGCGCCCCAGCCACGCTGGCGACGCGATGTCGATGTCGCGACGCGACGCGTGCGGCCACTGGCGACCGGGCGGCGCGAAGCCGCCTGAGCAGTGCCTCGCCGTCGGCCGGGCGGTCGGCCGCACGCAGCGACTGCGCCTCGGCGGCGATGCGTCGGAATGGCTGGTCGGCCCCGAGCGGACACCCGGTCCAGGCGCAGGCATCGAGCACATGCTCGATGAGGATGCCGAGGCTGTACACGTCCGACGCGCGCGTCGGGCGCTCCCCTCGCAGGACTTCGGGTGGGGCGTAGCCGGGTGTGAAGCCCGATGCGCCAGTGGCCGCCCCTGCCGCATCGCTCGGGATCGCCAGGCGCGCAATGCCGAAGTCGAGCACCTTGGGTCGACCATCACGGGTGACCATGATGTTGGCCGGCTTCAGGTCGCAGTGAACGATGCCGGCGCGATGGGCCTCGGCGACCGCCGCGACCACCGCCAGCAGGACGAAGATCACGTCGGGCGCGGCAGGCGCTTCCTCGAGCCACGCGTCGAGCGGACGCCCGTCGACGAACTCCATCACCAGGGTGGGCGGCGTGCCGGGCAACAGATCGTGCACGGCGGCGATGCCGGCGTGCTGCACGCCGGCCATGGCGCGCGCCTCGTGCAGCGCGCGGCGCCACACCGACGCGTCGCCGGACCGCAGGCTGGTCAGCTGCTTGAGGGCGACTTCCCGGCCGAGGACGGCGTCCTGAGCCAGGTGGACACACCCCATGCCGCCACAACCCAGCAGCCGGATGACGCGATAGCGATCGCTGACGAGCGCCCCCGACGCGAGCCCGGCCGGGCGCGCGGCAGACGGGTTGAGGGCAGGCGTCGGCCCTGGTGACGGCGCGCTCATCGCGACGGGCTCCGCCACCCGGGCACGCACGAAGGCGAGGTACCGGCGGTCTCGACCATGGGTCGGCTCTCGGGGACTCGCCGCGGCGAGGGTCCTGCTCGAGGGTTCATGTGAGTCAACGGCGACGAGGGCCGTGACGCACAGGCTGGGCTTGGCAGGACAGAACAGGAGAACAGGAGGCCAGGAGGCCAGGAAGCAGGTAACGCGGAGGGCGGGAGAGGGGAGGCAGGAAGGGACGGGCGGATTCGGACGCCAGAAGCCCTGCGGCGCTTGACCCCGCCGGACTCGAAGGCTACCCTGCCGGTTCGGGCCGCAGGCCCTCTGCCATGGCTGACCACGGAATCACGGACGACCAGTACGAGCTGCTTGGCGAGGCAGGGGAATGCTCCGTGTACCGGTGCGAACACGGCTGCCTGCACCTTCAGATCGGCGACCTGAACCTGCGTATCGAGGACGACCGCTTCGCCGAACTGGCCGAGGCAGTCAGTGCCGCGACGCAGTCGGCCCCGGCGCTGCTGCGCTGGACGGCGACCGGGAACGGCCAGGCGCACTGATCGCGCGCTAACTCCGCAGGGCCACCGGGATCACGAGCTTCAGCCCGCTGAGCGTGTCCGACACCCGAATCACCTTGACGTCGACGAGTCCCTGCCCGAGCGCGGCGGCGCGGACGTGGTCTTCCTTGAGTGCGGGCCGCCCCTTTTCCCAGATCACCCAGATGGCGCCCGCCGGGGCGATCACCGGGCGAAGCTTCGTGAGCGCATCGAGATCAGCCAGGACCGCGACGCGGTAGACGAGGCAGTGGGCGCTGGCCGGCAGCCGCGCGACGACCGTCGCGCCGCGCCCTTCGATCTCGGTCCGCAGCCATCCGAGGTCGCCACCCTTCACGTGCCAGCGCTGCCCCGGTCTGGCACCCAGCTTCTCCGCAACCGGCTTGAGGGAGGGTGTATCAGGCATTGCGTGGGGATTATCGCCCCACGGCCTTCGACTGTCGCTCAGGCCGTCCCGAGCCACGTCGAGGGACCGGTGAACGTCGCTACGCTCCAGTTCGTCCCAGTGAGAGCCGAGTTCATCCCGGAACCGTTGTGGTCGGGAGCCAGAGCGGGATAGGACGGGACGTGGTTCGGCTCAGCCGCATGTCCCTCCCCACCGCGCCTCCGGTGCCTGCTGACGGTCGTCTCGTCGACGACTGCGGGACGGTCCGGACCCCTGGCCTGCGTTCGGCCGTCGTGGACACCCTGCGCATGCCGAACGCTTCCACCACCGACTCGATCGAACGCCGCGGCTGGGTCCTGCTCGGCGCCGTCCTCGTCGTCCTCAGCCTCGTGACGATGCCGCAGCTGGCGCTGCAGTATCGGATGCGTGGCGTCGACCTGCCGCTCGCGGAGGTGGTCTTCTCCGGCTTCGCGACCTGGCTGCCGTTCCTGCTGCTGGCGCCGGCGATCTTCTCGATGGCGCGCCGCTTCCCGCTCGAACCCGGGAACTGGCGCCGCTCCTTCGGCGTGCACATCCTCGGCTCGCTCGCGGTGTGCGTGGCGTATGCCGGCTGCCGCTGGGCGGCGAGTCACATCCCGCTGGTCGATCCGGCGCCGCTGCCCTTCTCGTGGCTGCTGGTCTCGCAGTTCTACCTGGCGTTCCAGTCGTACTGGGTGCTCGTCGCGGTCCACCAGGCCTGGCACAACTACAAGCGGTTCCGCGACCGGGCGCTGCGCGCGTCACAGCTGGAGGCCCGCCTGGCCAAGGCGCAACTGGAGGTCCTGAAGGGCCAGCTGCACCCGCATTTCCTGTTCAACACGCTCAACGCGATCTCCACGCTCGTCCACCGCGACGCCAACGCGGCCGACGAGATGATCACGCAGCTCAGTGACCTGCTGCGACTATCGCTCGACTCGATTGGGGTCCAGGAGGTGCGCCTGGGACAGGAAGTGGAGTTCCTGAGCCGCTATCTGGATATCCAGCGCACGCGGTTCCAGGATCGGCTGAAAGTCACCGTCGACGTTCCGGAACACCTGCTGCAGGTCTTCGTACCTAATCAGGTGCTGCAGCCCATCGCCGAGAACGCCATCAAGCATGGCCTCGCCACCCGTCCCGAATGCGGACGGATCGAGGTCAGCGCGCGACGGAGCGGGCACTGGCTCGATCTCGCGGTCCGTGACGACGGCCCCGGCTTCCGCCTGG
>DATJTM010000064.1:0-5343 GCA_035503395.1 Luteitalea sp. | reverse complement strand
ATCTGCACCTCGATGTGTCGCGGCGCCACAAGCCGCCGCTCGACATACAGCGTGCCGTCGCCGAACGCCGCTTCGGCTTCGCGGCGGGCCGCCCCGAGCGCCTCATCGAGATCCTCGAGACGATCGACGGCCCGCATGCCCTTGCCGCCGCCACCAGCGGAGGCCTTCACCAGCAGGGGCAAGCCCACCCGCTCGGCAGCCGCGCGCAGGCCGGCCATCGACTGGTCGTCGGGGCGCGCGCCGGGGACGACGGGCACGCCTGCGGCTTCCATCAGTCGCCGCGCTTCGAGCTTCGACCCCATGCGTTCGATGACGTCGGCCGGCGGCCCGATGAACGTGAGTCCGGCATCGACGCAGGCCGCCGCCAGGCCGGCGCGTTCGCTGAGGAAGCCGTACCCCGGATGAATGGCATCGGCACCGGTGCGTCGTGCGGCATCGATCAGGCGATCGATCGACAGGTACGCTGCCACGGGTCGCGCGTCGCCGGGGGCGTCGAGGGCGATGGCTTCGTCGGCGACGAGCACGTGGCCCCGCGTGGCGTCGGGGCCGGCATACACGGCCACGACCCCGAGGCCCCGCTCGTGGCAGGCCCGGGCGATGCGGACGGCGATCTCGCCGCGATTGGCGATCAGGACCTTACGCATCGCCGGAGTGACGCGGATGCCACCGCGGTGTGCGCTTCTCCAGGAAGGCGCGCAATCCTTCCTGCCCTTCGTCGCTGACCCGCTGCTCGGCAAGGACTGCCGCCGTATACGTGCGCAGGCCGTCGTCGGGCAGCATCGCGAGGGTGTTCAGCACGCCTTTCGTGGCGACATGGGCAGTGGGGGCGCCGAGCGCCAGGTCGTCGAGCCGGGCGCGCACGCGCGCGTCGAGGTCGGCTGACGGGCAGATCTCGTTCACGAGGCCGATGCGGTGCGCCTCTCGCGCGTCGATCCGGTGTGCACCGAGGAACAGCGCGCGCGCCGCGGTGATGCCGATGCGGCGAACGACGTAGGGTGAGATGACAGCCGGCAGGATCCCGAGCCGCGCTTCGGTGAAGCCGAACTGCGCATCGTCGGCAGCCACGACGATGTCACTCACTGCGAGCAGCCCGGCGCCGCCACCGAGCGCCGCGCCCTGCACGCGGGCGACGACCGGCATCGGGAGTTCGGCCAGTGCGTGGAACATGCCGGCGGCGGCCTTCGCATCGGCGAGGTTCCGCTCCCGGTCGTAGTCGCGCATCCGCTGCATCCAGGCGAGATCGGCGCCGGCGCAGAACGATGGCCCGGCTCCCTGCAGCACGACGACGTGCACGGACGGATCGGGGGCCAGCTGGCGTGCCGCCTCGGTCAGTCGGGCGATCAGCCCATCGTCGAAGGCATTGCGGACCTCGGGGCGGTCGAGGGTCAGCCAGACTTCGTGGTCGCGTCGGTCGATGCGCAGTCCGCTCATCGTGCGTCCCTACATCCGGAACACGCCGGTGGCCCGGTCGGGCAGCGGCGCGTTGTGGCTCATCGCGATGCCGAGTCCGAGCGCGTCGCGGGTGTCCACCGGGTCGAGGATCCCATCGTCCCAGAGCCGCGCGGTGGAGTAGTACGGCGAACCTTCGTGCTCGTATTTCTCCAGCAGCGGATCGCGGATCGCCGCTTCGTCCTGTGGTGAGAGCGTCCGATCCTGACGAGCGAGCTGGTCGCGCTTCACCGTCACGAGCACGCCGGCTGCCTGTTCACCGCCCATCACGGAGATGCGCGCGTTGGGCCACATCCAGAGCAGACGTGGGTCGTAGGCGCGGCCGCACATGCCGTAGTTGCCGGCGCCGAACGACCCGCCGATGACGACCGTGAACTTCGGCACGCGGGTCGTCGCGACCGCGTGTACGAGCTTGGCGCCGTCCTTGGCGATGCCGGCGCGTTCGTACTGCTGGCCGACCATGAAGCCGGTGATGTTCTGCAGGAAGATCAGCGGCACGCCGCGCTGGTCACAGAGTTCGATGAAGTGCGTCGCCTTCAGCGCCGACTCCGAGAACAGCACGCCGTTGTTGGCGACGATGCCGACGAGGTAGCCGTGGAGTCGGGCGAACCCGGTGACGACGGTTGGCGCGTAGCGCGCCTTGAACTCGTCGAAGCGCGAGCCGTCGACGAGCCGCGCGATCACCTCGCGCACGTCGAAGGACTTGCGCAGGTCGTCCGGCACGATGCCGTAGATCTCGCGTGGGTCGTACGCCGGTGCCTCGGTCGTGATCCGATCGACCGGCGAGCGTGACGTCACGGGCACGGTGCCGATGATGGTGCGCGCCAGGTGGAGCGCCTCGGCGTCGTCCTCGGCGTAGTAGTCGGCCACGCCCGACAGGCGCGTGTGCACGTCGGCGCCGCCGAGTGCGTCGGCCGTCACGTCTTCGCCCGTCGCGGCCTTCACGAGGGGCGGACCGCCGAGGAAGATCGTCCCCGTGCCGTTGACGATCACCGTCTCGTCCGACATCGCCGGCACATAGGCACCGCCCGCGGTGCAGGACCCCATCACGATCGCGATTTGCGCGATACCGGCAGCGGACATCCGCGCCTGGTTGTGAAAGATGCGCCCGAAGTGTTCGCGGTCGGGGAAGACCTCGGCCTGCAAGGGCAGGAACGCGCCGCCCGAGTCGACCAGGTACAGGCAGGGCAGGCGGTTCTCGAGCGCGACCTGCTGCGCCCGCAGATGCTTCTTCACGGTGAGGGGGAAGTAGGTGCCGCCCTTGACGGTGGCGTCGTTGGCGACGATCAGCACCTCGCGCCCCGATACGCGGCCCACTCCAGTGACGAGGCCGGCACCTGGCGCGTCGCCGTCGTAGACGTCCCACGCGGCCAGCGGCGACAGCTCGAGGAACGGCGACGCCGGATCGAGGAGACCGTCGAGCCGTTCGCGGACGGTCAGCTTGCCCTGCGAGCGGTGCCGCGCCTGCGCGTCGGCCCCCCCGCCCTCGCGCACCTGGGCCCGTCGAGCCGCCAGCTCGTCCACGAGTTTCTGCATCCGCGAGGTGTGGCGTGCGAAGGCCTCGCTGGTGGGGTCGACCGACGTCGGCAGGCGATCCATCGGCCTACCGCACGTCCCGGCCGGGTTGGGAGAGCATCGCCGGATTATAGGACCGGGGCGCCGGCCTCACGGTACGGCCGAGATAGCGTAAAGATTGCTCGCATTCGCGTCTGCCTTTGTTACGCTGGGTTTCGGTATGCATGTGAACGTGACAGCGCACGTCGGGTCTGCCGACAGCCGTGTGACGGTTTGTCTGGAAGCAGGACATGGCTGCTGACGCCCCCCTCCGCATCCTGCTCGTCGCGTGTGACGATGGGGAAATCCGGCGAGGGCTGGAACGCCTCGAGGAGCGGCGGGCGGTCGATGTGCGTCGCGTGGTGGCGGTGGGCGAGGTGGAGGAGTACGTGGCCGCGTGGACGCCGGACGTGCTGCTCACCGACCTCGACGCCGACGCGACGACCGGCCTCGATGCCATCCGGCACTGGCGTCATGTGCTGCCAGACGCCGATGCCGTCGTCGTCCGCGGATCGTCGTCGAACGTCCGTGCGGCCGACTGGTTGCGGGCCGGTGCCTTCGCGGTCGTCAGTCGCCCGGTCGAACCCGATGAACTCACGGAGGAGCTCGAGCGCGCCGCAGAGCGCGTGCGGCTCCGCTCCGAGAATCGCCAGCTGCGACGTCAGCTCGACGCCCCGCATCGCTTCCCGGCCATTGTCGGCCAGGGCAAGAAGATGCTGGAGCTGTTCGAACTGGTCGGCGCGGTGGCGAGCAGCGACGCCAACATCCTCGTGCTCGGCGAGAACGGCACCGGCAAGGAAATGATCGCGAACGCGATGCACGCCAACAGCGCGCGCACCGAAGCGCCGTTCGTCAAGATCAACTGCGCGGCGTTGCCCAAGGAACTGATCGAGGCCGAGTTGTTCGGGTATCGGCGGGGCGCGTTCACGGGCGCCTTCACCGACAAGGCCGGGCTGCTCGCGATGGCGGAAGGCGGCTCGCTGCTGCTCGACGAGATCGGCGAGATGCCGTCGTACCTGCAGGCCAAGCTGCTGCGCGTCCTGCAAGAGCGCGAGTTCCGGCCGATCGGCAGCGATCGAAGCGTGCGGGTCGATTTCCGGTTGATCTGCGCCACCAACGTCGACGTCGATGCGGCGTTGAAGGACGGTCGCTTGCGCGAGGACCTGTATTTCCGCATCAACACGATCACCGTGCGCGTGCCGCCGCTGCGCGATCGCCTCGAGGATCTCGCGCCGCTCTGCCAGCACTTCCTCAGCACGTACAACACGCGGCACGGCCGCGCCCTGCGCGGCGTGAGCCCGGCCGCCTATCACCGGCTCATGCAGCATCGATGGCCCGGCAACGTGCGCGAGCTCGAGAACGTGATCGAACGTGGCGTACTGGTGGCCCGCGGTCAGGACCTGCAGCCGGAGGACCTGCCCGAATCGGTGATGGCCTCGTCGGGTGGTGCGCCGGTGCCTCAGGAAGTGCTGCCGGCAACGGCGACGCTGGCCGAGATCGAGCGCATGGCGATCCTGCAGGCGCTGCAGCGCACCAACTGGAACAAGCAGGATGCGGCGCAGCTGCTCGGGCTGTATCGCCCGACGCTGTACAGCAAGATGAAGAAGCACGGCATCACGTCGCCGCCGCGGGTGCGGCGCCGGCTGGGGTCGGAAGCGACCAGTGAGACGCCGGCCTGACTTGGTGGCGGCTGCGTCGGCATGCTGAAATGGCACGACGCCGGCAGGTGAGCGGCATGGAGGGGACGAGGGCGTGACGGATCGGACCAGGATCGCGTTGTCGGCAGCCGCAGGCGCCATAGGAGGTGCCGTGGCCGGCTACCTCTTCTTCACGAAGCGGGGCGAGGCCCTGCGCGAGCAGTTCGGGCCCGGGTTCGAGGATCTGCTTGGCCGCCTGCAGGATCTCCAGTCGTCCGTCCAGCACGCCCGTGGCGTGGCGGAACAGAGCTGGTCGACGTTGCGCGACGTGACGCGCGAGACCGGGCGCGGGTAGGCCCAAAGGAGCACCATGAGCAACGACGAGCAGGGCCGCAATGGCGGTGGGTTCCTCATCGGCTTCATCGCCGGTTCGATGATCGGCGCCGGGCTGGCGCTGTTGTTCGCGCCCAAGGCTGGCGACGAGACGCGCCGTGAGGTGGCCGAGCAGGCGCAGCGCGTGCGCGAGAAGGCGCGCGACGGGATCGGCACCGCATCGGAGCGCGTGACGCATTTCGCCGAGCGTGGCAAGGCGATCTACCAGAACGCCGCCGACAAGGCGCGCGAAGCCGCCCAGGCCGTGCGCGAAGGGCGTGAGCCGCAGGTGACGCCGCCGCCAGCGGCCGACGAGACCTTCAGCTGAGAC
>DATJTM010000063.1:0-7734 GCA_035503395.1 Luteitalea sp. | reverse complement strand
CGAACCTGCACAACGTGAAGGGCCGCGACTTCGAGTTGTTCCTGGTCGACGTCGACGGCCGCAACATCGAGCGCGTCACGAATCATCCCGACTTCGACGGCTTCCCGATGTTCTCGCCCGACGGCGCCCATCTCGTGTTCGCGTCGAACCGCAACCAGAAGACGCGCGGCGACACCAACCTCTTCATGGCCCGCTGGAAGCCCTGACGTGGAACGCGCGCGTCAGTTGCTGCGCGACCTGGTCGCGATCAACTCGGTCAATCCGTCCCTGGTGCCGGGTGCGCCGGGCGAGGCGCAGGCCGCGGACTGCCTCGCCACGGCTCTCCGCGACGTCGGGCTCGACGTCACCGTCACCGATGTCGCACCCGGGCGCCCCAACGTCGTCGGGGTGCTCGAGGGTGCGCAGCCCGGACCGACGTTGCTGCTGTGCGGTCACCTCGACACGGTCGGTGTCGATGGGATGGAGGCGCCGTTCACGCCGGTCGAGCGCGAAGGACGATTGTACGGACGCGGCACGCAGGACATGAAGGCGGGCGTCGCCGCCTGCGTCGGCGCAGCGCAACTGCTCGCGGCCGAAGGGCTGGCGCGCGGCCGCCTCCTCGTCGCCGGGATCGTCGACGAGGAGTACGCGAGCATCGGGGCCGAGGCGCTGGTGCGCGATTGGCGAGCCGACGGTGCCGTCATCACCGAGCCGACCGATCTCAGCGTGGCGGTGGCGCACAAGGGCTTCGCGTGGCTCGAACTCCAGACGTTCGGTCGCGCGGCGCACGGCAGCCGACCCGAGGACGGACGCGACGCCATCCTGGCGATGGGACGCATCCTCGGTGTGCTGGAGCGCTTCGATCAGGAACTGCGCGCGAGGCCGACGCATGACCGCCTCGGCAGCGGGTCGCTGCACGCCTCGACGATCGCCGGGGGCACCGAGGCCAGCATGTATCCGGCGCACTGTCGCCTGCTGGTCGAGCGTCGCACGCTGCCTGGTGAGGACGGCGCCAGGGCGCTGCACGAAATCGAGCAGATGCTGGCGGTCCTGCGTCGCAACGACGCAGACTTCAAGGCGGATGTGCGGCTGCTCGTCGATCGCCCCGGCTACGATCTCGACGAGCGCGCGGAACTGCCGCAGCAACTCGCCGTCGCGGGCCGGGCCCGCGGCCTCGAAGCGCGCATCACCGGTGTGAGTTACTGGACCGATGCGGCGATTCTCGGTGCGGCCGGCATTCCCACCGTGATCTTCGGGCCGCGCGGCGCCGGCCTGCACAGCCCCGACGAATACGTGGAACTGGCAAGCGTCGACGAGTGCGCATACACGCTCGCGGCGCTCGCCCGTCAGTTCCTCGGCTGATTGCCGTCGAGATATTTGCGTAAGGAAATCGCTACTTGATGCGATGACGGGTCGGATCGCCGGCGTACGTCCGCTGATACGCGCGGTCGCCAGTGTCCCAGCCTGGCGAGTCGTGCTGGCAGGTGACGCACCGCAGCGACACCCGCGACCCTTCGACGTGCAGGTACTTGTCGTGTCCGTTCAGTCCACACAGTGACTGGCGGAACCACGCACCCATGCGCGCCGCCTGCACCGACAGAGGCCGGACGCGGGTGCGGACGGCCGGGAACGTGGTGCTGAACTGAGTGACGTGGGCCTGGCTGGCCATGATGTTTTCCCCTCCCTTGCCTGGACCCGCGGGCGCTGGGGAGCCGGCGCGTGCCCTCGTTCCACATGAACGCTGCGAGTGGCAAGTACGAACGGATGGGAAGGGGTGCGAGGAGCGTGCCAAGCGCGAGCATACGGCCGCTGGCCGTCGCTCTTTCGGCACGGAACATCAGGGCCAGGGCGTCAGCGTTCGCGAATCAAGCTCTTCAGCACGAAGCCGACGTTGGCGGGCCGTTCGCCGAGCCGGCGCATGAAGTATGGGAACCATTCGCGGCCGTACGGAATGTAGACACGCACCCCGTAACCCTCGGTCACCAGCGCCGCCTGCAGGTCACGACGAACGCCGTACAGCATCTGGAACTCGAAGCGTGAGGCGTCGAGGCCGGCCTCGCGCGCCACGCGCCTGGCCTCGGCCAGCATGTCAGGGTCGTGCGTGGCGATGGCGGGGAAGGTGCCGGCCGGCAGCAGGCGGGTGAGCAGGCGTACGTACGCCGCGTCGACGTCGCCCTTGGATTGCCACGCGACGGCCGCTGGTTCCTTGTAGGCGCCCTTCACCAACCGGACGCGCGCCCCGAGCGCGAGCACGCGTTCGAGGTCGGCTTCACTGCGCTTCAACGCCGACTGCAGCACGACGCCGACGTTGGTCAGGCCGTCGCGCCACACCCGCTCGAAGAGCGCCAGCGTTGCCTCCACGTACGGCGAATTCTCCATGTCGATCCGCACGAAGAATCCCTCGTCGCGGGCTGGCGCGAGGATGGCCCGCAGGTTCGCCTCGGCCAGTTCCGTCGACAGGTCCAGCCCCAGCTGCGTCAGCTTGATCGAGATGTTGCGGCCGATGTCGGCGGCGGCGATGCGAGGCAGCATCGCCCGATACGCATCGGTGGCGGCGCCCGCCTCGGCGTCGCTCGCCACGCTCTCGCCGAGCAGGTCGAGCGTGTGAGCGAGTCCCTGCGCCTCGAGGTCGTGCGCCGCGGCAATCGCTTCGTCGATGGTCTCGCCGGCCACGAAGCGGCGCGCGAAGCTGCGCGCCGACCGCATGCCATAGCGGCTGGCGGCGTGCTTGAGACGTGGACTGCCAGCCAGACTGCCGAAGAACGCCTTCGAGAAGGCGTCGATCATGCCCTGGCAGCCGGTCGAGCCGGACCGAGCAGATGCTGCAGCTGCCGCGCGTAGTAGCGCAGGACGAAGCGGTCCCGCACCCGTATGACGTCGCCGTCGAGGGCGAGCACGCCGCGCTCCTCGAGCAGCGGCAACCCGGCCGCGACGATGGCGGAGGCGTCGGTGAGATCGAGGTTGGCGCCGACGGCCTTCAACTCGCCGACCAGCTCCGCGATCCGGCTCACCAGCTCGCGACGCGTGATCGACGGCCGCATCGCCCGAGCGATCAACGCCGTCGGCAGCACCTTGTGCAGCCGGCCGACCGCGCCGAGCACCTGTTGCGCGAGGTCCATCACGTCGCGGCGTGAACGTGCCTCGCCGCCGCCGGCCAGCGTCACCGGCGCCCCGAAGCTCACGAACGCACGCGACTGGTAACCGACCGCTGTCCCGACCATCTCGGCCAGTTCGCGCGTGAAGGGCCGCTGGCGGCTCTTGGTGACCTGCGGCGCGAGGATCTTGTCCTCGAGCACGAGGTCGTAGGCAATGGCCACCGGCACGATGTGCAGCACCGGCACCTCGGCCAGCACGACGGCGTTGAACAACCCGGTCTTGGCCGTCTTCAGCTCACCGCTATAGCTGCGGCCACCTTCCGGATAGAAGAACAGGTCGTGCGTCTCGAGCAGCTCGGCGACGAACGCCTTGAGCGTCACCAGGTAGGCCGCATCGCGCGCCCCACGCCGGATCGGGATGGCGCCGGTGACGTGCTTGTGCAGCAACCCGAGCGCGCCGCCGAACAGGTTGATGCCGGCCGCGATGATCGGCGGCCGCAGTTCGTGGTCTTCGAGGATCAGCAGCTCGATCAGGTAATCGAGGTGGCTCTTGTGGTTGGACACGTACACGACGCGTCCGGTGTCGAGGGCTTTCCTGAGGTGGGGCAGGCCCTCCGGGATCCGCTCGACCTTGCGAAGGATCGGGTAGAGCGGATGCTTGAGGGCGCGATAGATCGAATGCCGCTGGGTGGCGCGCAGTTCCTCGAGATAACCATCCACCCGCGCCCGCGCCGACGGATCTCCGTCGGGCGGCTCGAACAGACGGCGCACATCCTCGCGCGCCAGCACCGCGTGCCGCAGGTCCTCGCCAATCACGGCTGTCGAGTGTAGCGCGATCCGTGTGGCGGCCGCGTGCCGCCGCGCAAGTGGGCGGGGCCGGTCGTGCGAGCGATGCCCGCCCTGCCGGCCCGCGTGCGGACGTGACGGCCTACGCCGCCCTGTTCGAGTCGATTTCCTTGATCACCGCGTCGGTGAACATCGTCGTCGTGGCGCTGCCGCCGAGATCACGTGTCAGCGTCGTGCCGGCCGCCAGGACGCGACTGACGGCGCCGAAAATCACGTCGGCAGCGGTCCGTTCGCCCATGTGGCGCAGCATCATCAGGCCCGAGAGCAGCAGGGCGGTCGGATTGGCCGCGTTCTGCCCGGCGATGTCGGGCGCACTGCCGTGCACGGCCTCGAACACCGCGGAGCGCTCGCCGAGGTTGGCACCCGGCACCACGCCGAGCCCGCCGACCAGGCCGGCGCCGAGATCCGACACGATGTCGCCGTACAGGTTCGGCAGCAGCAGCACGTCGAATTGCTCGGGCCGCATCACCAGCTGCATGCAGGCGTTGTCGACGATCTTCTCTTCGTACTGCAGGTCGGGATAGTCGCGCGAGACCGTGCGGGCACACTGGAGGAACAGCCCATCGGTCAGCTTCATGATGTTGGCCTTGTGGATCGCCGTGACCTTGCGGCGGCCGTTGTGCGTCGCGTGCTCGAACGCGAACTTCGCGATGCGCTGGCTGGCCGCGGCGGTGATCACCTTCAGGCTCTCGACGACGCCCGGCGCCACCTGGTGTTCCAGGCCGGCGTAGAGGTCCTCGGTGTTCTCGCGGACGATGACCAGATCGACACCCTGGAATCTCGACGGCACCCCGGGCAGGTTGGTCACCGGCCGCAGGTTGGCGTAGAGGTCCAGCGTCTTGCGTAAGCCGACGTTGACGCTCGTGAAGCCTTCGCCGACCGGCGTCGTGACCGGCCCCTTGAGCGCGATGCCGTTGGCGACGACCGAGTCGAGCAGCGTTTGCGGCAGGGTGCTGCCCGACTGCTTGACCGCCGTCACGCCGGCATGGTGCTCGTCCCACTCGATCTGGACGCCAGCCGCCTCGATGATGCGCACGACGGCGGCGCTGACCTCTGGCCCGATGCCATCTCCGGGAATGAGCGTGACGCGATGAGCCATCTGCGCGCCATTATAGAACCCGTGCCCCCGGTCGACTGGCAGCCCTGGCACACGGCCGCGTTCCTCGATGCGCAACGGCGCCGCCGGCCCGTCCTCCTGCTGCTCGAGACGGCCTGGGCGCCGACTTGTGCCGCCGCGCACGCCACCGTGTTCGCCCGGCCCGACGTGCAGCAGGCGATTGCCGAGACCGTCGTGCCGATCCGCGTCGATGCCGACCGCCGGCCCGACATCGCCGACCGCTACGGCCTCGGCAGTTGGCCCTCGGTCCTCGTCCTGACGCCCGAGGGCCGCGTCGTCACCGGCGGAACCCGGCTCGACGCCGGACTCGCCGACCGCCTGCGTCAGGTGGCGATCGCGTGCGGCACGAACGACCGTGCATGGCGCTCGGGCGCGACGGACGAGTCATCGCCGGCCGGGACGGGATCGCCGTCGGCGTCGATCGCGGACGACGTCGCCCTCGCCCGCATCGCGGCCGGTATATGGGCCGCGCGTGACCCGGCGTCGGGCGGCTGGTCATCGGCTGGCAGGGCCGGCGCCGACTGCACCCTCTTCGCACTCTCCCATGGCCTCGTCACCGGAGCCACCGAGTGGCGTGAGGCCGTCATCGGTACGCTGGACGACCTCTGTGCGATGGCGGCGGCGGGCAGTGGCCTATTCGAGCTGCACGCGCCCGGTGACGAAGGAGCCCCTCTCGGCGCATGCGCGGCGTGGGTCGTGACGCTCGCGCGGGCGATACCCGTCACGGGACGGACGTCGTGGCGGACGACGCTCGACCGCGCGGCGCGCGCGCTGGCGGGCGCTCGCCACACGGATGGCAGCTGGCGTCCCTGGCCCGGGGCCACGCTCGTACTGGTCGACGTCAGCGCGCTGGCCTGCCGCGCCTTGTTCGCCGCGGCCGAGTTGCTCGACGACGCGGAACTTACCCGTCAGGGGATCGATGCACTCGAAGCGCTGGCGCCGGTGGCGTACGCCCGGGGCGCAGGCGTGTCGCACGTGCTCGAGCAGCAGCAGGCCCGGGGCCCGATGCTGCTCGACGACGCGATGATGCTGGCGCATGCGGCGCTGGACGCGCAGGCCTGGCGGGCCGAGACGGTCTATCGCGACCTCGCCGACGAACTGCTGCAGACGTCGATCGCCCGACTGACGACGCCCACCGGTGTGCTGACGGACCGCGTCGCGGCACTGGCGGGTGGGGGGCGCATCGGCCGGTTGGCCGAGCCGTGGCCGTCACTTGCCGGCAATGCCCTGGCCGCACGCCTCGCCGTGCGGCTCCGGCCAGACGATCGCGCGGCCGTCGGGACGGCCCGTGGCTGGCTCCGCGGCGTGGCGCCTTCTGCCGTCGAGGCGGGCCCTTTCGGGGCCTCCGTGGGCCTTGCCCTGCAGGCCCTCGAGACGCCCGGCCACGTCGTGGCCGCGTGGTAGACTTCGCGCCTTGGAGGTCCCAGTGTCCCCGTCAGTTGCCCCTGCTACCGCGGCCCTGCACAACGTCGCCACCCGCTTGCGGATCGACTCGGTGCGCAGCACCACCAAGGCCGGCAGCGGCCACCCCAGCACTTGCGCGTCGGCTGCCGACATCGTCGCCGTCCTGTACTTCGGCGAGATGCGCTACGACCCGAAGGATCCGGAGCGCGCCGACAACGACCGCTTCATCCTGTCGAAGGGCCACGCCGCGCCATTGCTCTACGCGGCATGGGCCGAGGTCGGCATCGTGTCGCGTGAGGCGACGCTGACGCTTCGGGAGTTGTCGAGCGACCTTGAAGGACATCCGACACCGCGGCTCCCGTGGGTCGATCTCGCGACCGGATCGCTCGGGCAGGGCCTGGCTGCCGGCGTCGGCTCGGCGCTCAACGCGCGCCGTATCGGCAGCGACTACCGCACGTACGTGATGCTCGGCGACGGCGAGATGGCCGAGGGTTCCGTGTGGGAAGCCGCCCAGAGCGGCCAGTTCCACAAGGTCGATTCGCTCTGCGCCATCATCGATCTCAATGGCCTCGGCCAGAGCCGTGAGACGCAGTTCGGTCACGACGCCGAGAACGTCGCCGCCCGCTGGAACGCGTTCGGGTGGCACGCCATCGTCGTCGACGGCCACGACATCCCAGCCGTCCAGGCCGCGTTTGCCGAGGCGCGTCAGACCAAGGGCAAGCCGTCGGTGCTGGTGGCGCGGACGGAAAAGGGCAAGGGCATCTCCGCGATCGAGGGCAAGCCGGGCTGGCACGGCAAGACGCTGTCGGCCGCCGAGGCCGATGCTGCGGTCGCCGAGCTCGAAGGGCAGCTGCAGCCCGAGAACGGCGAAGGCCGTCCGGAGATTCCGAAGCCGTCGGGCACCATCGCCCGGCCGGACCCGTCGTCGCCCGGCGCCCTCGAACCGCCGGCGTACAAGAAGGGCGAGAAGATCGCAACGCGCGAGGCGTTTGGTACGGCACTGGCGAAGCTCGGTGCTGCCGACGCGCGCGTCGTCGCGCTCGACGCCGACGTCAAGAACTCGACGTTCAGCGATCGCTTCGAGAAGGTGTTCCCGGAGCGCTTCTACCAGGCCTTCATCGCCGAGCAGGTGATGGTCGGCATGTCGATGGGCTTGGCGGCTCGCGGCGCCATTCCATTCGCCGCCACGTTTGCCGCGTTCCTGACGCGCGCCGCCGACTTCGTCCGCATGGCCGGCATCAGCCAGGTGAACACGAAGTTCGCGGGCAGCCACTGCGGCGTGTCGATCGGCGA